>JBBJNV010000019.1 GCA_037721215.1 Gemmatimonadaceae bacterium | reverse complement strand
GTCTGTTTCGCGACGGATTTAACTTGTTCAAAATCTGCCGCGTCCGCGACAACGGCGAGAGCGCGGTGGACGCGATCACCTCCGCCACCTCGCTCTCGGCCGAATCGATGGGATTGGGCCGCGAGATCGGCCGCATCGCGCCGGGATACCGCGCGGATCTCGTTGCGTTCGACGGCGACCCGCGCATTGACGCCGAGGCATTCATGCGCGTCGCCTTCGTGATGAAGGGTGGCGTGGTGCACCGGCAGCCGCCGATGAGCCCCGGGCCAGCACGAGTCTTCCCGTGAGATGGCTCGCCGGGGTCGCGCTGGTCGCGGGCGTCGTCCCGATCCATGCGCAGGGGGTGGACTGGCCCACGCCCAGCGGCGATGCGGGAGCGATGCGTTGGTCGCCGCTCGCCGACGTGAACCGGGCCAACGTAAGCAGGCTCGAAGTCGCGTGGACGTGGCGTACGGGTGAGCACGCCGTGCCGGCTGGTCCGGGGCAGATGCCCGCGCGGCCGGGACAGTTCCAGGCGTCGCCGGTCGTGATCGGTGACACGATGTACGTCTCCACCCCGTATGCCGCGGTGGCTGCTCTCGATGCGCGCACCGGTGTGCCCTTCTGGACGTATGACCCCGAGGTGTGGCGCGGCGGCCAGCCGTCCAACGGAACCGGCTTCGTCCATCGCGGAGTGGCGACGTGGAGCGCGGGGCGCGAGCGGCGGGTGTTCATCAACGCGCGGTGGAAGCTGATCGCGCTCGACGCGCGGACGGGGAAGCCGATCCCGAGCTTCGGCAACGCGGGAACCGTGAACCTCGTGCGCCAGCTCCGCCGCGCCGTGGATACGCTGCACTACACCAACACGTCGCCGCCGGTGGTTCATGGCAACTTCGTCATCGTCGGCAACGGGGTAGGAGACCGGCTGCGCTATCGAAACGATCCGCCGGGCGACGTACAAGCCTTCGACGTGCGCACCGGCCGCCGCGTGTGGATCTTTAAGACGATCCCCGACTCGGGCGAGTACGGCTGGCGTACCTGGGAGGACGGGTCGTACCGCTACATGGGCCACACCAACGTGTGGGCGCCGATGAGCGTGGACCAGCGGCGTGGCCTCGTCTTTCTTCCCGTAAGCACTCCGAGCAACGACTGGTACGGGGGCGATCGCAAGGGCGACAACCTGTTCGCCGAGTCGGTGGTGGCGCTCGATGCACGCACGGGGCGCCGAGTGTGGCACCAGCAGATCGTGCATCATGGCCTCTGGGACTACGATCTGCCCGCCCCACCCGTGATGGCGACCATGCGCTGGAAGGGACGCTCGCGCGACGTGGTGGTCGTCCCGTCGAAGACGGCGTGGCTGTACGTTTTCGACCGCGCCACCGGTGCGCCGGTGTGGCCGATTCCCGAGCGTCCCGTTCCGGCCAGCGATGTGCCCGGCGAGCGCGCATCACTCACCCAGCCCGTCCCGACCCTGCCTGCTGCATTCTCGAGGCAGCAGGTGACCGAGACCGATCTCATCGACTTCACGCCGGAGCTGCGGCGCCGGGCGATGGAGATCTTCACGAAGTACCGCAGCGGGCCCATCTTCACGCCGCCCTCGCTGCAGGGCACGATTGTCATGCCGGGCTCGATCGGCGGGGCGGGATGGGGCAGCACCGCCTTCGATCCCGACACCCGCACGCTCTATGTGAAAGCGACCGACAGCCCCGTGCTCTATCGCATCCGGAAAGGCGTCCCCAACGACACGATCGGCTACGAGTACACGGTGGACCTGAACGGCAGCGCGCTCGGCGTGACCGCCGATCCCGACTCCGCCGCCGGCAACGATCACGTGCCGCCGACCACGCTGCCGCTCATCAAGCCACCGTACGGGACGATGACGGCGATCGACCTCGACTCGGGCAAACGGCGATGGCAGGTCACCCTCGGCGACACGCCGGCGATCCGAGATCATCCGTTGCTGAAAGGTGTCTCACTCCCACCGCTCGGCGTCGCTGGCGCCGTTGGCGGCACCGTCACTCGCGGCGGAGTGATCTTCGCGACCGGCGGCGGCAACGTGCTCTATGCACTCGACACGCGCGACGGACGCGTGCTGTGGCAGCGGACGCTTCGTGCCGGACGAGGCTACGCCAATCCCATCACCTATCGCTCGTCGGACGGACGACAGTTCGTCGTCATCGCCAGCGGTGGGGGTGAAGACGCAGAGCTGGTGGCATACTCCCTCGACGGAAGACGATGATGCGCACTCTCCTCGGCGCCGCGCTGATGGCGTTCGCGATGTCCGCCACGGCACAGACACCCACGCACCGGATGGTCGCGCTTCGCTTCGGATCACTCGTGGACGGTACCGGGCGCACGATGCGCGACGCGGTCGTCGTCGTGGAGGGCGAACGCATCGTGTCGGTGGGCACCGGCTCGCGGGCCATTCCGCGCGGCGCCAAGGTGACAGACCTGCGTCGCTACACCGCCATCCCCGGGCTGATCGACGCGCATACCCACATGACGTACTACTGGGATCGCCAACCGGGCACCAATCCATGGCAACAGCATGGCGCTCGCAACTCGGCCGTTTCGGTCTTTCTCGCGCAGGAAAACGCGCTGCGCACGCTCGAGACCGGAGTCACCACGGTGCGCGACCTTGGCTCGCGCGACTTCACCGACGTCGCCATGCGCGATCTGATCGCGCGCGGGGCATTCCCGGGGCCGCGCATGTTCGTCTCCGGACACGGCCTGGGACGGCTTCGGCCCACGGCGGCCAATCCCAACCCCCTGTCGATCATCGCGCGGGCACGCATCGCGGACCCATCGGACATTCCCGCCGCGATCAAGGCGCAGGTGGACGGAGGCGCCGACGTGATCAAAATGTACGGCTCTACCGGCAGCGCGGCCGACGTGACGGGCACCCAGACCTTCTCGCTCGCCGAGATGCGCGCCGCCACCGACGCCGCGCATGCCCTCGGCCGGCGCATCGCCATTCATTCGTATGGCGCCGAAGGTGGGCGCGATGCGATCGCCGTGGGGGCGGAGTCCGTGGAGCATGCCACCGATCTGGATGACGCGACCCTTGCCGAGATGGCGCGACGTCGCACCGTGTATGTGCCGACGATCGACCACAATCGGTACTACTCGGAATATCGCGCCGAGTTCGGATACAGCGACGCGCAGGCCGCCGCGATGGACGCGTATCGGGAGCGGAACACCGAAACGGCCCGGCGCGCGTTCCGTGCCGGCGTGCGCTTCGCCATGGGATCCGACGCCGTGTTCACGATGTTCGGCCAGAACACGCGCGAACTCGGCTGGTATGTGAAGATCGGCATGACGCCCGCACAGGCGCTCGCCACAGCGACCACGGTCGGCGCCGAGCTGCTGGGCAAGGAGAAGGAGCTTGGCGCTGTGGCGCCTGGCTATCTTGCCGACATCGTGGCGGTGGAGGGCGATCCACTCGCCGACATCGGCGTCGTGATTAACCGGGTGCGGTGGGTGATGAAGGGCGGCGTAGTCGTGGTGGACAAGCGGCGCCGCCCGTAGCGACGGTCAGGGCACGGCGCGCGGCGCGGAGGCGAGTGCCTTCGTGAGACGGTACAGGAACTCCTGCCCCTCGTAGAACGACTGCACGCGCATGCGCTCATCGCGGCCATGGGCCCGCGCGTCCACGGACGGATCGCTGAACAGCCCGGACACGCCGAACGCGGGAATGCCGAGCGCACGAAAGAAGCGTGAATCAGTGGCCCCGGTGGACATTGCCGGGATGACGGGGATGTCGCCGAACAACTCGCGTGTGATCTGTGCGACTGGTCCCATCACCTCTGGCAGCAGCGCCGAGGGTGGCGATGGCGGACGCTGCGAGCGGATGATGACATGCACGGTGGTGTCGCCGATCACCTTCGCCAGCTCTCCTCGCACACGCTCGGCGTTGTCGGTGGGATACAGTCGGCAGTTGATGTTGGCCTCGGCAAGCTGGGGCAGCGCATTCGTGGCGTGCCCGCCGCTGAGCATCGTCGCAACGCAGGTGGTGCGCAGCATCGCGCTGTAGCGCGCATCCCGCGCAACGCCCGCGGCGGCCGGGCTGCGGGGATTGGCGAGGAGCACCTTCATGGCGCGTCGCATTTCCGGCGTCTCCAGCTCCGCGGTGCGGGAGAAGTAGGCGCGCGTCACCTCGCTGAGCTGCACGGGAAAGGTGTGCCGACCCACCTTCGACAGCGCGTCGGAGAGCGCCGTGATGGCGTTGTCGGCGCGCGGCACCGACGAGTGGCCGCCCTTGTTCGTGGCGCGGAGCGTGAAGTTCGTCGTGATCTTTTCGGTCGCCTGCACCGAGTTGAACAGCGGCTTTCCGCCGCGCAGGGTGCCGCCGCCACCTTCGTTGATCACGAGCCCGGCGTCCACCTTGTCCCGGTGGTTGGTGAGCAGCCAGTTCACCCCGTTGGCGGGACCGCTTTCCTCATCCGCCGTGAGCGCGATGATGATGTCGCGGTCGGGAACCCAGCCCTCCTTCTTCATGCGAAATACATTCGCGACGAAGATGGACGCCATCGCCTTGTCGTCCGCTGTGCCCCGCCCGTAGTAGTACCCATCCCGCTCGATGAAGACAAACGGGTCCAGGTCGGGCGACCAGTCGGCCTTGAGCGCCTCGACGACGTCCAGGTGCGCCAGGAGCAGGAGAGGCTTGCGGCCGCCGGCGCCGTTTCCACGAATGCGGGCGACGACGTTGTGCTTCTCCGGCCTCGGACCGCCCACGAAGATGTCCGCGTCCGGTATCCCTGCATCTCGGAAGCGCTTCGCCATCGCGACGGCAGCCGTGGTGATGTTCCCCGTCGTGACGCTGGAGTTGATCTCGATCAACTCCTTGTACACGTCGTGCGCGACGCGCTGGTCTGCGGTCAGCGCACCGGGGGTGAAGATCGGAGATGCCGACTGCGCCATCGCCGGCGCGGAGAGGCAACAGGCGAAGGCAAGACTGGCCGAAAGGGAGCGGAGTGTGAGAGTCATGCCTGAAGGTGCACACGCGGCTGCCGTATCGCCACCGCGTGCCGGGCGAGTCGGTGCGGCAAGGAATTGCAATCGGTCGGCGGTCTCGGTGCGCGCGGCGGGGCCGTCCGATTTGTCGGAGCGGTACGTAACCGCTTTGGCGGTCCGGTCGTAGGGCAGCCGTGGGGAGCGAACAGCCGGAAACTCTATTTGTACCGAACTCCGCGTTTGACCACGAGATCCACATCCTGAAGCAGGTTGATGTAGCGGAGCACGTTCCCGCGCACGGCGATGATGTCCGCGAACTTTCCCTCGCTCACCGTTCCCACGTCGCGGTCTACCTTCATGGCGACGGCGGGCCAATAGGTGGCAGCGCGAATCGCTGTCATCGGATCCACGCCCAGCCGGTTGACCCAGACTTCCAGTTCCCGCCAGGTCGCCTGGCTGTGAAACTTCATTGGGATGCCGGCATCGGTTCCCACCAGTAGCACCACGCCCGACTCCCTGAGTTGCTGGAATTTCCTGCCGAGCGTCGGCCGGCGGCTCGGCGTTATCTGGAAATAGGGAAGTCGATCGGGGTGTACGATCGACGAGCGGATGTCGGCGATAACGGAATCCGGGAGACCCAGATGCCACGAGGGATCGTCCAGCGCCTCGGGGTCGTCGCGCAGCGACTCATAGTTGAACAAGCCCTCGATCGTGGGCGTCCAGAACAACGGCCGCGTGTTGCCGCGCGCGGTGCGCGCCTGGAGGAGCGCGATCACGTCGGGAGGAAACTCGGGTGACGTAGCCAGGCCGGTGTGCTCGAAGTTGTCCACGCCGGCGAGCAGACCGCGCCGAATTTCTTCCGGTCGGTGCGAGTGCGCGACCACCATCAGGCCGAGACGGTGCGCCTCGTCGACAATGGCGCGCACCTCTTCCATGGTCATCTCGTCCTGATCGATGAGCTTCACGCAGTTGACCCCGGCGCGTGCCAGCGCGCGCACTTTCTCTCTCGCGTCCGCGACTCCGTTCACTCCCCAGCGAAAGGCCTCCGTCCCCGGATATGGGCGGTGCTGCAGAAAGGGGCCGGAGACGTACATCGTCGGTCCGGGGATACGGCCGGTGTTGATCGCATCGCGCACCGCGATGCTCGGAGCCAGCGGGGCGCCGAGGTCGCGCGCGCTCGTGACGCCCGCAAGCAAAAGCTGGCGGGCGGAGGCCGGCATGATGACGCGCTCGAGCATCGGCAGGTAGGTCCGGTCCCAGTGCGCGTAATCGCTGTGGCCGTTGAGCATGAGATGCACGTGCATGTCCCACAGTCCGGGAAGCACACTCATGCCCTCGGTAGAGATGATCTTCGCGTCGGCCGGAATCGGGACCGACCCTACAGTGCCGACACGGGTGATGCGCTCTCCCGTGACCAGGATTACGCTGTTACGAATAGGCGGCCCGCCGTATCCGTCGATGAGAGTGCCGCCGACGAGCGCCGTCACGCCGCCGCGCATGGCGATTCGCGCGCTGTCCAGCGAAGGCGTCTGCCCAGCGAGGTCACCGGCCAGCAGGAGCAGCAAGGCGCACATCGCGCCTTTGAAGAGGCGTGAGGTCACGGGGTGAATCGAGTTCCGAGTCTGCATAGTGTTCGCGCTCCGGCAGTCGAGTTTATGAGGATACTATTCTTAAGCTCACGCAGAGGACGTAGTTCTAGCTACCCGGCGTGCGCGTCTGCAGCAGCGGCGGCCTGCGATGGCGCGTCGCCTGCTCGTAGCCATACGCCAGTGAGATGAGACGGCCCTCGCTCCACGGCCGACCGAAGAAAGTTATGCCCGCGGGCAGCCGTCGCTCGCGTGTGTAGCCCATCGGGACCGTGATCGCCGGAAAACCCGTGGATGGCGAGAAGAGCTGGCTGTTGTCGCCGTGTGGAGTGTTGAGGTCGCCGATGAGACGTGGAGGATTGCTCCACGTCGGATAAACCAGCACGTCGAGGCGGAGTGAATCCATCATCGCGATCACGGCGCGCCGGAGCTGTGCACGCATCTCCTCGCGCGCCACGCATCCCGGATTGGCCTTGGGCGGCGGCGACGTATCCAGCTGCGCTCTTTGCAACTGGAGTTGTACCGACGGGTGAAAATTGCGGCTCTTCACTATTGCGTCGACGGTCTTCACCGGTGCGTTCTCCCCGCGCACCGCGAAGTAGCGTTCGAGATCATACTTGAAGCGACTGCACGTCCCGGCGACACGCAGGATGCGCGGGAGGGAGTCGATGCCGGCCGGGTCCACGATCGTGGCGCCTGCCTTCCGCAGGTCGTTGATGGCCGCCGTGAATACGGCGACCACTTCGCTGTCGGTCGTTGGCGTCTCGTACGCCTGGCGGAGCACGCCGATGCGCGCGTTCCTGAGCGCTCCCGGCACGAGGTACTTCCGATAGTCTGCCTCGCGACGGCCGCGGCTCGCCATGGTGACCGGATCATCCGCGTCCTCCCCCGCAACGACATCGAAGATCGCGACGGCATCCGCGACGGTACGCGCCATCGGACCTGCGACGTCCGCGCCATCGTTGAGTGGGACCACACCAGCCCTCGAGGTGAGACCCATCGTCGATCGGATTCCCACGAGGGCGGTGTGGGCCGATGGGCCCCGAATCGAGTTGCCTGTATCCGTTCCGAGGCCGCTCTGTCCCTGGTTCGATGCGACGGCAGCCGCGGTTCCTCCGCTCGATCCTGCCGTCACGCGATCGAGCGCATACGGATTCTTCGTGTAGCCCGGAAGGATCGAGCTGACGGTCTCATAGGGCGTGAACGCCCATTCAGCCATGTTCGACTTGGCGAGGACGATCGCGCCCGCGGCACGGATGCGGGCGACCATGGTGGCGTCGCGCCGGGGAATCCAGCCCTTGAGCGCCAGTGATCCCGCCGTCGTCTGGAGATCGCTTGTCTCGAAATTGTCCTTCACGATCATCGGCACGCAGTGGAGTGGGCCGACGAGACCGTGTTTCGCATAGCGCCTGTCGAGCGAATCGGCGATCGAAAGGGCACTGGGATTAAGTGTGACGAGCGCGTTGATTGCCGGCCCGCGCTGGTCGATGGAGTCTATGCGGTAGAGATACCGCTGAACGAGCGCGCGGCAGGTGAGTGCGCGGGTGCGAAAGGCGGTGTGCACGCCGGCGATCGTGGCTTCCTCGATCTGAAACGTGCTGCCTCGGGGATTCTGTGCGCTCAGTGAGAGGGCGAACGAGCACAATGGCGGCAGGGAGACAAGCGCGAGGCGCGCGGAGCGTCCAATGGTCATGTGTGAAGATGCATCCTGCACATCCAGCCGCCAGATCGAGCGGCATGCGCGCCTGGTGTGGCGTGTCGCCTGATGTGACGTTGCGCCGACGGGCCGAGCGGCATCATGGTTGACCGCTTGGCGAGTGTCATCTCGGCTGCATGCTCGGGACGCCTCGCAAGGGCAGCACTATCTGGAGTCGAGTACATACACGCTAAGTAAGAATCTTGTGTGGAAGTCGTCGCGTTTGCCATTCGAGTATGACGTTCACCGCCGGTAGACATCCTTCCGATCTCCGACCAACAAGACAAGAATCAGCAGCTTTCGATTCTCGATCCGGTAGATGATCCGGAAGTTCCCGACGCGTACGCGGTAGATATCGGCTTCTCCCTCAAGTTTTTTCACGCCAGCCGGACGAGGGTCCTGCGCGAGAGCGTCGATCTTGCGGGAAACTTGCAACCGAACGGCAGGCTCGAGCTTTCGGAGCGCACGTGCAGCGGTTGCCGCTATTTCAACCCGATACGGGCGAGGGGCGGGCCGGTTGATATCACACTTCCGGGGGAATCAACCCTGTCTGCGCCACTCAGCGGCTGATGCCGAGTTCGCGCTTGAGCTTGACCCACGCGATTGCCGGCTCTTTCTCGGCCAGAGCCTTTCTGGCGGCATCGAGGTCGATCTTGTCCTCCAGCGTTTCGAGTAGCGCGAGATCTTCTATGGGTACGACAGCCGCGATGTCTTTTCCATGGCGCTGCAGTATGACCCTTTCGCCACGAAAGGCGACATCGCTGACGATATCGGAAAATCTATTTCTGGCTTCGGTAGCAGGCATGCGGATCATGGACTAAATACTAGCCAAATTGTACATTATGGGCAATACGTACATGCCCGTGTCTGAAGCCATTATCGCCTTCAGTTCCTCGCGCGTACTATCCGCCCAGCACACGGCCGATCGCGCCTTCGGCGCTGTACGATCCGCGCGCTGCATAAATTGGCGGTAGAATCAGTAGTTGGGTCGCTTCAAACATCTCTACTGGGAAGGTCATGTGACTCGCCTCATCCGCTGGTTCGCCCTGTCGGCGTTATTTACGGCTCCAGTGTACGCGCAGACGAGCGCACGCCGACCGCCTGTCATTGACATGCACGTGCACAGCACGCAGACGACACCTGCAGCAATCCCTCGGTTGGATTCTCTCAACGTGCGCTATTGGTTCCTTTCCAGCCTCGCCGCCGATCTGCGGACTTGGCAGTCAGCCGACAGCGCGCGCTACCTGCCTGGGTTGGTCTTTCCCTGTGATCGCGGTCGCGCTCCGATCACCGGCCGGCCATGCTTCGACAATCCATCCGAACTTCCAGACACCGCGTGGCTGCGCGCCGAGATCAAAGCGGGTCGCATTCGGGCGTTCGGAGAGCTCTCACCTCAGTATCTCGGCATGTCTCCAGCCGATCCGCGTCTCGAGCCCTACTGGAAGATGGCTGAAGAATTCGACATTCCAGTCGGCATTCACATGGGGCTGGGCCCCCCGGGGGCAGCATACGAGTCAAATCCCGTCCCGTTAAAGTCGCCCGAATATCGAATGGCTTATGGCGACCCGATGATCTTGGAGGAGGTACTGCTCCGACACAGGCGGCTGCGCCTCTTCGTCATGCACGCGGGCTGGCCGCGCGTTGAATCCATGATGGCATTGCTCTACGCGCATCCAAGCGTGTACGTCGACGTCGCGGCGCTTTCCTGGGCTCGCCTCGTGCCGCGTGCCGGCTACAATCGATACATTCGGGATCTGGTCGAAGGCGGATTCGCCAAACGCATCATGTTCGGCTCGGACTTTCCAGACCAGGTAGCTGCAGGCATTGACGCGGTGCTGGCTGCCGATTTCTTATCGGCGGAGGCCAAAGCGGATATTCTTTGTAATAACGCGATGCGATTCTTACGACTTCCGGCATCGACGTGTAGTCCGTCGAGCAGCCGAGGAGATAGGTGACAGAAGTGTCCAGCAACATAGGGCGGATAATGTTGTCGTTCAACAGAATGCATCGGATACTCAATTGATATCCGGTTACTGTGAACTCTGCGATGACGCCTCGATTGTCTATTACACAATTCTCCACATTGGCCGTGATCGCTTCTCAGGTCGATGGGTAGATCCGCAAACCGGTATTGGGATCATAGTGGATCATAGTGGATCAGAATGGTCAACCAATCCCCGATCCCGCAGGCTATTTCTGCGCTGTGAGAATCAAATGACGAGTCGGCCGCCCTGCGCCCATCTGCTCCTGGCCCTGGTTGCATTCAGTAAAGCTGGTGCGCAAACCACGAAGCCACCGACATTGGCGGTATCGCGCCCACCCGCCGCCATGTCCGCTATTCGCGAAGCAGACTTGAAGCGCGACCTGTACGCCCTCGCGGGCGACGCCATGCGCGGACGTGAAGCCGGCACGCTTGACGAGATGCGAGCGTCGATGTGGCTCGCCGAAGAGATGCGGCGGATAGGCCTCGCTCCGCGCGGCGATGATGGAAGCTGGTTTCCGTGGTTCAACATGCGACGCACACGGGTTTCGACCACCGCTGGCTCGGTGCAGATCGGCGGTCGCTCACTCGCGCTCTGGACCGAGATCGTGCCGACGTCGAATGCCGTTGCCGACGTCGCAGGAACGACAATCTTCGTTGGGGAAGGCAGCGACAGCACGGTGGACATTCGCGGTAAGGTCGTGGTGGCAACACTGGTCGCGCCGACGAGGGCCAACATCCGGTCATTCACGAACACCTATGACGTGAACTACACGCGCGCCGCGATTGCACCGATGAGCGCCCGCCTCACACGGCGCGGCGCGGCGGCCATCATCATCGTTGCAGACTCCGTCGCGGACCTTGCCTTTGAAGGAATCGTCAGGACGCAGGTGCGTGGTGCATATGACGTTGTCGGCGGTGTGCCGCGTTTCGTTCGCAACGCGGGCGCCGGTACTCCAGCGGCGGGTCCGCCTGCGCCTGCGCCGCCGGTGCCGGTGCCCGTGCTGCTCGCGCGCAGCGGCGCGCTTGCCTATCTGCGCGCTGACGGCCAGGCCACCGACATTCGCGTGCGGGGGGAGAGATTCGAGACGCCGTCGGTGAACATCATCGGCGTCGTACGCGGCACCGATTCACGATTGCGCGACGAGTACGTCGTATTCAGCTCACACCAGGACCACGACGGCGTACGCTACACGGTCGCTGGCGACTCGATCTGGAATGGAGCAGACGACAACGGCACGACGAGCGTGGCCCTGCTCGCAATTGCGCGGGCCTGGGTGAAGCAGCCGAGCAGGCGTTCGGCGCTGTTCATATTCCACGGCGCGGAGGAGCGCGGGCTACTCGGCTCGCGCTACCATGTAGCGCATCCGGTGATACCGCTGTCGCAAATCGCTGCCGTGCTCAACGGTGACATGATCGGCCGCAATCACCCTGACACCGCGGCGTTGCTGGGATCGCAGCCACCGCACCGCAATTCGAGCGAGCTCGTGCAGATGGCCATTGCAGCAAACGAGGTCACCGGAAAGTTCGTCATCGATTCGCTCTGGGACCGGCCGACCCATCCGGAGGGATGGTACTTTCGCAGTGACCATGTCCCATACGCCGAGCGTAGTGTGCCGTCGCTTTTCTTTTCCACCAATCTGCATTCCGACTATCACACACCGCGCGACGAGCCGAAGACCATCGACTATCGAAAGCTCACGCGCATGACACAGTGGATGTACATGACAGGGTGGATCGCGGCAAATGCAGCAAGGCGTCCGGCCACCGATCCGGGATTCGTACTCCGTTAGTCGAGGAAGTAGGAGCCTCTATGCACCCAGATGCTGCCGAAACCACGCGATGGTCGCGGGCCACGCCTTTTGGGTTGCTGTGAGATTGGCGCCGTTCGCCCCGCTCTGCTGTCTCAGAAAACCATGCCCCGCTCCATCATAGATGACCGGCGAATAGACCTTGCCCAGCCTGCGCATGGTCGAATCGGCTGCGGGGATGGTCGCGTTCACGCGGGCATCGTTGCCACCGTACAGCCCCAGCACCGGAGCCTTGACCATCGACAGAGTCTCTGCCTTGGGTGAAGTCCCGTAGTACACCACTGATGCACCAAGCGCAGGAGCGCGCACCGCGTGCTCGAACGACACCGCGCCACCCCAGCAGAATCCGACAACTCCGTAGCGAGGCAGCGCCGCGGGGAGGGCCATCGCGTAGTTGGCGATAGCCGTTATCTGGCGCTGCACATCTACGGAGTTCAGGGTGCGGATCGCGGCGACGGTTGCCTGAGTCCGGACGCTGTCGGGACCGTCAGGAAGCTGCTTCATGGTGAGGAAATCGGGCGCTACGGCGATGAACCCATCGGCGGCGAGCTGGTCGGCCACTGCGCGGATCCACGTGCTCACACCGAAGATTTCGTGCACCACGATCACCACCGGTGCCTTGGTTTTCCGCTCCGGGTACACGACCCACGCCTTGATGCTATCCGACGGGCCAGTGGAAATCATCACCCACTCCCCGTGACGCGGCGAGCTGCTGAGGCGGGCCATGGCTTCGTCGGCGCCGGCCGGCAACGATGCATTGGAAACGATCGCAACCGAAGTGGACGGCCCCGCAGCATGACTCTCGGCCGAATGTTCGGGGCCAGGATTCATCTGAGTTGTGGTGCACCCTGCGACGGACGCCATAAGAGCAAATAACGAGATCGTTCTGATCGACTTCCTGTTCACGCTGTTCTCCGTTTAAGTCGGCCTTGAAACGTTCGCCGTGCAAGCTGCAACCTCATCTCGCTACGCCTAAAGCTGTTCTGCAAGAAAATCACCGACCCTGCGTTCCGCATAATAGAACGGGCGGAACGGGTTTCCGCCGCTGACGAAACCCGCATGCCCGCCCTGCAACGTGAATTCCAGCTTGAGCGCGGGATTGCCGGTGGCAATGCCGCGCACTTCATGCAAAACCTCCGGCGGGAGAAAAGGATCGTCAACCGAGCTTAATAGTAGCGTATTGACCCTAATTCCATGCAGCCATCCCAGTGAGCTCGACTGGTTGTAGTAATCGTCCGCATCACGGAAGCCGTGAACCGGCGCAGTCAGGTTGTCATCGAAATCATAAATCGTACGAATCCCGGCCAGCCGCCCAGAGTCGATCAGATCCGGGAACCGCTCGAGCTTGGCGGCAGCTTTCCTCAGCAGGGATTTCATGAAGAACCGCTGGTAGACACGGGCAAAACCCAAGTCGATATGTCGCGACGACTTGCCCAGATCGAACGGCACGGAGATCGCCGCCGCCCCCTTGATCCGTGGATCAACGTTCGCGCCACGCTCCCCGAGGAACTTCAATAAAACGTTGCCGCCGAGTGAGATGCCTGCGATGAAAAGGGGTGAATCTGGAAACTCCGCCGCAATCTGTTCGAGAGCAAACGCGAGATCGCCGGTCTCGCCGGAATGATAGAAGCGGCGAGTGCGATTGATTTCATCACCGCACGACCGAAAGATGAGAACGCTCCCGCCCCACCCGCGACGCTTCGCCTCAGCCAGAAGACCCTGCAGATAGTGCGAGCGGATGGTGCCTTCGAGGCCATGCAGGAGAATGAGCCGAGGCGCGCCGGGTGCGGCGTCGAGGTGATGGGCTTCGAGGAAATCCCCATCCGGCGTGTCCCATCGCTCTATCCGCGTGGCGTGCAATCCCTGCCGCCGGAACAGCTTTCCCCACATCGTCTGAACGTGCGCTCCCCGAAGCCACCACGATGGCGAGAATTCAGAAGAGTCAGTCATTATTCGCGTGCAGCTGGCACCATGGGTTACTGCTTTCACGGGAATGACGTTCTTTTGAGTGTGCCGGCATCAAACCCACGATCATCACACCCATTGATCAATGGAAGTACAGATCTTCGGCATCCGCAAAAGCGCGGATACCCGGAAAGCGCGTCGCTTTTTCGCTGAGCGACGCATCAAAACCCATTTCGTCGACCTGAATGAAAAAGCAGCATCTCTGGGCGAGCTCCGCCGCTTCGCCCAGAAGTTCGGCGTCGGCGCACTAATCGATTCCAACTCGGCGGCATATCAGGATTCGGGCCTCAGGCATGCGCGGATGTCGGACGAGACCTGGCTCGACAAACTCGTTGCCCAGCCGGCACTGCTCAAGGTCCCACTGGTAAGAAATGGCAACCAGCTCACAATAGGTTATGACGAAACCGCCTGGAAAGCGTGGACGGTAAAATAGAAGCCCCTCCATTTGCTTGTAGCCAACAGTCTGTACCGGCTACCTTGCCTTGCACCCCCCACCCCGCCTCCCAGCGCATTCATTCATATAGTGTCATTCAAAGTTCTTGTCACCGATGAAATAGACGCCGAGGGCGTTGCACTGCTCGCCGCCGAACCCTCGCTGGTCGTCGACGAAGTGCCCACTCTCCCGGTCGATGAACTGCTGGCGAGGATCCCCAACTACGACGCGATCGTCGGTCGCAGCGCGACGCGCATATCCACCGAGCTGCTCCGCAGCGCAAAGAAGCTCAAGGTCGTCGGTCGCGCAGGAGTGGGCGTCGACAACGTCGATCTCGATACCGCAACCGAGCTGGGCGTAGCCGTGATCAATGCACCGGCCGGGAACACTATTGCCGTCGCCGAGCTGTTCTTTGGAGTCGTATTGGGGATGTTGAGGCATCTGCCCAAGGCAGATTCGTCGATGCGCTCGGGCAGGTGGGATCGGTCGCAGCTCCTGGGTTCCGAGATGAATTGCCGGACGCTGGGCATCGTCGGCTTGGGTCGAATTGGCGGAGAAGTGGCAAAACGAGCGGCCGCATTCGGTATGGATGTCATTGCTTTCGATCCCTATATCCCCGAATCGCGGTTTCAGTCGCTTCGCGTCAAGCGCGCCGAGTCCCTCGACCAACTGCTCGACGATGCGGATATCGTGACAGTTCATACTCCGCTCACCGACGAGACAAAGGGAATGATCGGAAAGCGTGAGCTGGCAAGACTTTCACAGCGCGCGATTGTGGTGAACATGGCTCGCGGCGGAATCGTCGACGAGGAGGCGCTGGTCGCTGCTCTCACGAACGGGTTACTGGCGGGCGCGGCGCTGGACGCATTCCAGAAGGAGCCGCTATCCGACAACGATGCCCTCCGCCGGATCCCCAACCTTTTCCTCACCCCGCACATCGGAGCGTCGACCGCAGAAGCGCAGAAAAACGTAGCGGTCGATGTCTGCATCGCAGTGCGGGATGCATTGCTGAGCGGAGAGCTTTCACGATCGATCAACGTCGCAGCGATTAATGGCGGAGAATGGAAAACGATCCAGCCTGCGATTCTGCTCACGCAACGCGCAGCATCAGTGGGGCAGGCCATCCTCTCGAGCCAGGGGACGAAAGCGCTGCAGCGGGTCGATGTCCGATGTGGGTCTGCATTCACCGGAGCCTCTACCGCCCTTCTCTCCGCGGCGGCAATGGGAGTACTTGGCGCAGTTATCGAACGCGAGCGGCTCAACCTCATCAATGCCCGATCGCTCGCGGCGGCGCGCGGAATCGACCTGTCGATCGTCGAGACGACGAATCTCGATAATCCTCACGCACTCGAAGTGCGCCTCAGCGGCGGCATGCAGGAGATAGCGGTAGTCGGTGTTGCGCCGGCCAACAGCGCTCCCCGGCTCACGCGAATCGGAGCATTCCATGTCGATATCCAGCCCCGCGGAACGCTTCTCATCCTCACCAATAACGACGTTCCCGGCGTAATCGGCCGCGTCGGCACCCTGCTCGGCGAAGCGGGAGTCAACATCGCCGAGTATCATCAGGCACGGCTTGCTCAAGGGGGGCAGGCGCTGGCAGCGGTGTCTGTCGACGGACATATCGGAGATCCCGTCAGGCAATCGCTGCTCGCACTCCCCGACGTTATGTCCGCCGCCATCGTAAGCTTCGACAACGGGTGAGCACCGAGGTCAACACCGACGCCGGAGTGCGCGCAGCGTACAGTTCAGACGCGTCGGGACTGACGATGACACCTGATGGTGTGGCTCGACCGGAATCCACAGAGGAAGTCGCCGAAATTCTTGCGCGAGCGACAGCACACAGAATGTCGGTCACGACAGCCGGGGGTCAGACCAGTACGACGGGCGCATCGATCACTGATGCAGGGACGTTGCTCTCGACTCGAGGGCTGACACGGATCATCGACATCGATGCAGCGACGCGGTCGATGCGAGTTGAAGCCGGAGTACTAGTAGGCGACCTGAAGCGGGCGGCCGCTTCGGAGGGACTTCTCTTCCCTCCCGATCCCACCAGCGAGGACGAATCAACGATTGGCGGCGCCATAGCGTGCAATGCATCAGGCGCCCGCTCGCTGAAATACGGCGCCACTCGGCCGCATATCCGGGCACTGAAGGTCGCACTTGCCTCGGGCGAAATTGTCGAGCTGCGTCGCCCGGTTCTCGAAAAGAATACTGTCGGCTACGCGTTCGCCCAGGACGCCATGGACTGGTTCATTGGCAGTGAAGGAACACTCGGCGTAGTGATCGAGGCTGAGCTGTCGCTGCTGCCGCTGCCCGAGGTAGTCATCGGCATTGCGTTTCCGTTCATGGACGAACGGACGGCGATCGATTTTGTCGTTGCCGCGCGGATGTCGACGTCGGTCTGCCCACGATGCCTGGAGTATCTGGATGACCTTGCCTTTGCCATTGCGCGAATGGCGGACGATCAACCTGGATGGGCGGGGGACGCGTCGGCGATGGTGTATGTCGAAGAGGAAGTTGCCACCGATACTGAAGAAGTACTCGGCCGGTGGCTCGAAATCGCCGAGCGGTTCGGTGCGGGCGAGGATGCGCGGGTGTTTGAGGGGGAGGCAGAGCTGAGGCACGCTCGCAAGATGAGACACAACGTGCCCGCAACGATGAACGAACGGGGAGCGCGGTACAGGGAGTTCGGTGGGCGGAAGGTATCTACCGACTGGGCGGTCCCGTATTCGCGGCTGGGGGAGACGCTCGTCGGCGCGCGCGCGATCACGCGGGATGCCGGCCTGGAACAGGCTGTGATCTATGGCCACGCGGGAAACGGGCATCCGCATCAGAACTTCATTGCGCGCGATGCAGGCGAACTGAAGGCTATCGAGAGAGTCATCGAGGAAATTCTCCGGTCTGTATTGGCAGCCGGCGGAACAGTGGCCGCAGAGCACGGGATCGGAAAGCTGAAACGCAAATGGGTAGGGATGCAGATGAGTCCAATCCAGCTGGGAGTGATGCGCGCTGTGAAAAAGGAGCTCGATCCGTTTAATCTGCTGGCGCCGGACAATATTCTTTGACTCGTTTTCACATGGGCATTCTTGCGCAGGACCACATCCTTTGACGCGGTTTCGCACGGTCATTCTCGATGTGGATTCGACCCTCAGTGGCATCGAGGGGATCGACTGGCTGGCAGTCCGGCACGGTCCCGATGTCGTCGAAAGGGTGTCTCGCTTGACGGAGCTGGCGATGTCGGGTGCAAGCAGGCTCGACGACGTCTTCGAGCTGCGGTTGTCGGAGGTGAGACCTTCGCGGGGAGACGTCGGTCGGCTTGCTGATGCTTACATAAGCTCGGTAGCCCGTGGAGCCGCGGAATCGATAGTCGCCATGCAGGCCGCTGGCGTCCAGGTGGTTCTGGTAAGCGGGGGGATACGCGAGGCAATTCTTCCACTCGCTGAATTGCTGGGAGTGGCAGCGGATGATGTTCATGCGGTTTCCGTTTCGTTTACCTCGAGCGGAGGGTATGGGGGTTACGACGAGGCCAGCCTGTTGTCCCGCCAGGGAGGAAAGCGGCTTGTTGTCGACGCGCTCGACTTGCCCAGGCCGGTTATTGCTGTTGGAGACGGGGTGACGGACGCCGAGTTGAGGCCAGCGGTAGATTGCTTCGTCGCGTTCACGGGGTTTGTGACGCGGATGGCGGTTGTAAGGGCAGCGGACGCGACAGTCGCCACATTCAGACAGTTACAGGAGTTAGTGCTGGGATGACAGATACGGAATTTGGCACCTTCTTCGTTCCGGGCCCCACGGAGGTTCGCCGGGAAGTGCTCGAGGCGATGACGCGGCCGATGATCCCGCATCGGAGCCAGGAGTTCGAGGATCTGTTTGCTCGGCTGCAGATCGGGTTGAAGGAAGTCTTCAAGACAGAGCGGCCAGTTTACGTCACTGCGTCGTCCGGCACGGGGCTGATGGAAGCGGCGGTGCGGTGCACACCACCGGGGAGGATTCTCTGCCTCGTGAATGGTGCCTTCTCAGAACGTTTTGCCCACATTGCCGAAGCCTGCGGGCGCGAAGTCGATCGTTATGAGGTTCCATGGGGTGAGGCCCACACTCACGGAGAATTAAAAGAATACCTAACCAAGAGACAATATCGAGCCATCACCGTCACTCATTCCGAGACTTCGACCGGGGCGTTGAATCACATCCATGTCATTTCCGACATGGCGCACGCGTATGGAGCGCTGTGTCTCGTAGACAGCGTGAGCGGGCTGGGCGGTGCGGAGCTGTACTTCGACAAGTGGCAGTTAGATTATGTACTAACAGGCTCCCAGAAAGCTCTGGCGCTGCCCCCTGGTCTCGCGTTCGCCGTAGCGTCGGCAGAGTTCGTTCGTATGGCGGCCGAGCAGTCGAATCGGGGAGTGTATTTTGACATCGTAGAGATGGACAAGTTCGTCAACGCCGGACAGGTTCCGGCGACACCTGCGCTTTCGCTTCTATACGCGCTCGACGTTCAACTGGCGGCGATCCTCAAGGAGGGAATGGAAAACCGGTGGATCCGGCATATGGAGATGGCTTTGGCTACGAGACTGTGGCTGGCTCGAATGCGGGAGGGCGGGGACGACGGTTGGGAGAACATCGCAGGGCACGCATTCCGCTCCCCCACCGTCTCAACCATCCGGCTACCTGCCCGCCTGACGGGCGATGTCTTCACCAGTGCAGTCGCGCAGCAGGGGATCAGAGTCGCCAGTGGGTATGGAAAGCTCCGGGATACGACATTCCGCATTGGGCACATGGGCGATCACACTCCCGAGACTCTCGAACGATGCTTCGCGGCGTGTGAACGAGCGGCAGCGACGCTAGGACGCATGACACCGTTGGATGTAACTGCGTGACGCAGATTTCGGTGTCCGGCGCCGAGGTACACTTCGGCGCTACCAAGTTGTTTCGGAACGTCACGTTCACCGCGGCAAGGGGAGAACGCTGGGGTATCGTCGGCCGTAACGGAACGGGCAAAACGACACTTTTCAGACTGATCACCGGAGACCAGCAGCCGACTTTTGGCAGCGTTTCGAAGCAGCCCGGACTACGCGTATCGCTGCTCGAACAGCATCGGGATTTCGGTGACGCTGACTCGGTATGGACTGCGGCGGCGGGACAGTTCGCCGACCTGCTTGCACTCGAGGTATCGCTTGCTGAGCAGAGCATCTGGATCGGAGAGCTGGGCGAAGCCTCGACTCCGGGGATGCTTTCCCGCTACGACAAGGACCTCGAGCGTTTCGACAGAGAGGGCGGATACACATTTGCCCCTCGGGTAGACGCGGTTCTCCACGGGCTCGGCTTCGACCCTGTCGAGGCGCGAACCCGACCACTGACGCAGCTGAGCGGGGGTGAGCGGGGCCGTCTGGGAGTTGCACGCCAGCTAGTGAGTCCGGCTGATGTACTTCTGCTCGATGAGCCAACGAATCACCTCGATCTGGATACGACGCAGTGGCTCGAGGACTATCTCAAGGGCAGCGACAAGACGATTCTGCTCATCAGCCACGACCGTGCATTTCTGTCGAATGTCGTCGACCACGTGCTGCATTTCGAGGGCGATTCGGCGTTCGCCTACATCGGAAATTATGAAGCGTTCGTGAGGCAGCGTGAGGAGAAGCGGCTCTCTCAGCAGCGCGCGTTCGACAAGCAGCAGCGATTCGTGTCGGAGCAGGAAGATTATGTCCGGCGGAATCTCGCCGGCCAGAACACCAAGCAGGCGAAAGGGCGGCGCAAGCTGCTTGCGCGCCTGCCGCGCCTCGGATCACCGGTCGGGTCGGAGGGAGCGATGGCGCTCAGGCTCGATGTTGGGGATCGTGGTGGAGATCAGATACTGGTCGCCAACCACGCCCGAATCGGGATCAACGATCAGGTGTTGATCGAGGATTTCACGACGATTCTCAAGCGCGGCGAAATTCTTGGTCTGCTCGGTCCGAACGGTGCGGGCAAATCGACGCTGTTGCGCTCGTTGATCGGCGAGCACGAAATCATGGGGGGTGAGTTGAGGCTGGGCGGGTCGATCAAGGCGGCGTACTACCGCCAGGACATGAGCCAGGTACCGCTCGATAGGTCCATTTATGACGTCATCGCCGATCTCCGTCCGCTGTGGGAGCGGCGGCAGGTGCAGAGTCATCTTGCGCGTTTTGGATTTTCCGGCGACGAAGTTCAAAGGAGCGCGGGCACTTTGTCCGGGGGCGAAAGGGCGCGAGTTGCGCTGGCGATGATCGTTCTCGCGCGCGCCAACCTGCTGATCCTCGATGAGCCCACCAATCACCTCGATGTGGAATCGATCGAAGCGCTGGAGGATGCGCTAGAGGATTACGATGGCTCCGTCATTCTGGTGAGCCACGACCGGGAGCTGCTTCGGACCCTCGTCGACCGGGTGTGGGTGCTGCATGAAAAACACATCACCGATTTCGCGGGGACTTTTGGTGAGTGGGAAACTGCGAGCCGGGAGCGGGCACATGCAGCCGCGGTCAATGCGGCGGAGGAAGAGTCACTGCGCCGCGTACATGAAAAGCAGAAGACCAAGCGCCGGGAGAGCGAGAAGGGAAAGGATCGCGACGTCAGTCGAAACGCGAGGCGCAAGGCAGAAGAGGCCGAGCAGCGGGTAACGTCACTGGAAGGTCGCATTGCGGGGATCACTTCGACGCTTGCGGATCCTGAGCTTTATACAACGGTGGATGGCAAGCGGCGGGCGGTGAACCTCGGGCGGGATCTTGAAGCACTCAAGAAAAAACTTGATGAGGCCATCAACGATTGGACGGTTGCGACTCAGGCCGCCGAGAGTGGATCGGGCTCAAAGCGGTAGGGCCCTCAAACTGTTGGGCTCTCCACACCGTGGCCACGTTGCACTCGCGCTGGGCTAAACTCCATTATCATAGCAAATAGTGATCGATCGAGGTCGATATGTCGAGTGTTACGGTTTCGCCGAAGTTTCAGGTAGTAATTCCGAAAGCGGCCCGCGAGTCCCTTCGTATCTGCCCGGGACAAAAACTTCAGGTCGTCGTCTTCGAGGGGCAGCTTCGATTCATTCCGGTGCGCCCGCTAAAGGAGCTTCGGGGCGCATATCGAGGTGCGGGATCCGACGTTGAGAGGGATGCGGATCGCATCTGATGGCGTGCCTTGAGCTCAAGCTCCGTTGGCAGACAGCGTCATCCTAGCGACGGCGCGGTTACACGGCGCGACGCTGTGGACCCAGGACGAGCATTGCGCTACATCGCAAAGGTCAGTCGCGCACGCGGCGCACCTAAGGCTCGACCGTAGTGGTAACTCGGTGACACGCCCGGTGGAATACGCCCCAGACCTGAGCAAATGTTCCAGATCCCCCGCCTCGGGGGACCATGATCGGTGTCGAAACAACGACCTTCACTGACCGTCAGAAGCTGATGCCAATCACTACCGGAACGTAGGAGCCGACATCAAAATCACGGCCCGTGGCGAAATCGGTCAGTGCGAGATGGGAAGTGACCTCGGCATGTATTGCACTTCGTCCAAAACGGAAACGGAGCCCGGCACCGGCGCGCACGCCGGCGGTCGTCCCGTATGGATTGCGCGTTCCTTTCACAGTTAAGCGCTGAAGACCAGCACCTGCAATAACGTAAGGCGCGAGCCGGCCGCCGGTCGGACCCGCGACGGCTGCGACAAAGATGCTGACGGCGCGTATCGTGCCCTCCTGGCTCGAACCAATGCTCTCCCCATCCGCCTGGTCGAGGAGCAACGCGCCTTCAATGTCGCCGCGAAGTCGCACGCGCCGTTGCGGGCCGCCCACTGAAAGACTTCCGCGAACGACCGGCCCCGGTATCCGCGTCCGACCGTAAGCGCCCGTCGGAATGGCGAATCCGCCGGCAACGCCGACCTGAACAGCCTGCGCAACGACGGTGTCTGGCGATGCGCAAAAAGCGCCAAGTCCGGTAAGCAGGATGACGGAGAAAAAATGCATTTGAGCCGGCACGGCCTTAAAACTCTCCGATAAAACCGATCTCCGTCTCGAGGCGAACACTGAACTTCGCTTCGACGGCATCCTGAGCGATTTTGATAAGCTCCCTGACATCCGTGGCGGTTGCCCGCCCCAGATTCACCATGATGTTGGCGTGAATGTGTGAGATCTGGGCATCACCGTGGCGATGGCCCTTGAGTCCACACTGGTCCACAAGCCGTCCCGCTCCCATACCTTCGATCTTCTTAAATATCGACCCAGCGCTCGGATGAAACTGGAGCCACGGGTGACGGGCCCCGCGCCAGCTCAGGTTTTCCTGCATGATGCGATGCATCGCGCCGGTGTCGCCGCGTTCCAGCTGAAAGGTCACGGCGAGTGCGATATCGCGTTTCTTGTGAAGAATGCTGGTGTCGTAACCGAACTCCATGTATGCCTTGTCGACCGTCTTCCGCTCGCCCTCTTCAGTAAGGAGATCGCACGAATGAAAAACATCGGCAATGAACATCGTTCGCTTGCGCTCCGGCTCGGGCTCCAGGAAATGCAGGTTCTGCCAGACCGCGCCACCGACGGTGCTGGGGATTCCTACATAATGTTCGAGACCGGACCATCCGCGCTCGACGGCCTGTGGGATGAGATCTCCGACGACCGTACCGCTTTCGACCCATAGCCGGCCGTCATCGAAGAATTTCAGATGTGAGGCTGTATTTCGAATTACCAGCCCCCGAAAGCCCATGTCGGCAACGAGAATATTGGCGCCGAGTCCAAGAACGAACCACGGAACGTCCAATTCGCGAGCGGCGAGTATGGCGTTTGCGAGGTCATCCGCGGTAAGCGCTTCGTACATGACATCGGCCGGACCGCCGATGCGGAACGTGGTGTATGGAGCGAGTGGCTCATCACGGCTGATCTGTGACTGGTTCAGCCGAGCTACTAGTTTTGCGTACTGGTCAATCATCGAGGCCTTGTTGAACGATATGCGTGGAAAAAATCGCCGTGGAATCGGGACTGCCGCACTGATGATGGTGCTTGGACTGATACTGATCCCGACTGTGCTCACTGCACAGCGCGCGGAGCTTGAGAAGATCATCAAGCGGAAGGTTCTTGCCAACGGACTCGAAATCATCGTAGTCGAGAATCATGGTGTTCCGCTGGCGACGATCGAGGTGAATGTGAAGAATGGCGCGTTTACCCAGACGCCGGAGTACGCCGGTCTCGCCCACATGTACGAGCACATGTTCTTCCGGGCGAATGCAACCTACCCACAGCCCGAGGCGTTTGTCGGGCGAGCGGGTGATCTGGGCGCCGTGTTCAACGGCACTACAGGTGAAGAGCGCGTCAACTATTACCTGACGGTGTCCGCGGACAGTCTGAAGTCCGGCATCCGATTTTTGTCATCGGCTCTACGCGCGCCCCTCTTCCGCCAGGACGAGCTGGAGCGGGAAAGGCAGGTTGTGATTGGAGAATACGATCGGAATGAATCGAGCCCGTTCTTCCAGCTCACCCGCGAGATGGACAAGGTGTTGTACCCCGGCAATTTCAGCCGGAAGAACGTGATCGGCGACCGGCAGGTGATTCTGACGACAACGCCGGAGAAGATGCGGACGATTCAGCGGAAGTACTATGTCCCCAACAACTCGGTGCTGATCGTCTCGGGTGATGTGAATCCCCAGACGGTGTTCGCGCTTGCGGAGCAGGAGCTCGGGAGCTGGCAACGGGGCGCGGACCCCTTCGTGGCCGACCCTGTCCCCGCGATCCCAGCGCTGACGAAAAATGAGGGTGTAATCGTCGAAGCTGGCGTTGGTGCTGTGACGGTGTTCGTACAGTGGCAGGGGCCAAGTGTCGGGGCCGATGCGAAATCAACCTACACAGCCGATGTGTTCTCGGATGTCCTCAACGATCCCGGCTCAAATTTCCAGCAGCGGCTTGTCGACAGCGGACTCTGGCAGGGGCTCGGAGTAAACTACTATACCCTCAACCACGTTGGCCCCATCACGATCAGCGGCCAGACATCGGCCGAGAATCTGCGGAAAGCGATTTCGGCTCTTAAGGCGGAAATCGCAAAGTTCGACGACCCCGGTTATTTCGACGCCGGCGAACTCGAAGCCGTAAAGGCCCACCGCGCGGTCACCTCGGCATTCGACAGAGAACGCGCGTCTGGCTTTGCACACACACTCGGATTCTGGTGGAGCGTCGCGAGCCTGGAGTACTACATGGGATACGTGGACAACATGGCGACCCAGACGATCGCCGATCTTCGCGCGTATGCGACCAGGTATATAGTAGCAAAGCCCCACATCACGGGTGTGCTGATCTCCCCCCAGGCAAAGCAGCAGCTCAACCTGACGACGCAGGAACTCGCGACGAAAGGGGGCATCTGATGCTGCTCATGCGAACAGTAGCGGTGGCGGCGGTGGCAGCGCTGGTGGCGGTTTCGCCGTTGCTGGGAAGGACACCCGGAGCCCCGAATGCGACCACCAGTTTCGATGCCTCGGGTATCCGGGTGATTCTGAGGCAAAGCAGCGCCAACAACGTTGTAGCGGCGAACCTCTACCTGCTCGGCGGCGCCAGGCAGATCACGCCCGCCAACGCCGGTATCGAGGCGCTACTGCTCGAGGTTTCCGACCGCGGGACGAAAAAATATCCGAGAGCGGCGCTCCGACGGAAGATGTCACGGCTCGGCAGCGAGATCGTGAGTCAGCCCGGCGACGACTGGACGATCTTCGGAATTCGCGCGACTACCGAAGTCCTCGATTCGACATGGGCGGTGTTTGCCGACCGGATCATGCAGCCAACGCTTGCCACGAGCGATGTCGCGCTGATCAAGTCGCAGTTCCTCTCCGGTATCAGGCAGCGGCGCGACGATCCGGATGCACTGGCCGAGTATCTGGCGGACAGCATTGCGTTTACGGGTCATCCGTATGCGGTGCCGGTTACGGGGACTGAAGCCTCGATCGCCTCTCTCAATGCAACCGCGCTCAAGGCATATCACGACAGCCAGATAGTCAAGTCGAGAATGCTGCTGGTGGTGGTCGGAAATATCGACAGGGCACATGTCGAGAGGCTCGTCCGGGGTTCACTGGCGACTCTGCCGGCAGGCAGCTACAAGTGGACGCCGCCAGCGCGACTGCCAGAGAGTTCTGCGGCGGTGGTGGTCGAGCAGCGTTCATTGCCGACGAATTACATCCTCGGTTACTACAGTGGTCCACTCGCTAACAGCGAGGACTACCAGGCACTACGGATCGCGACTTCGGTATTGACGGGGCGGATGTTCGCGGAGATCCGCACTCGGCAGAATCTGACCTACGATGTGCACGCGCCATTTCTCGACCGTGCGGCAAGTGCAGGCGGGCTCTACGTCTCCACGACCGCGCCGGATACAACGCTCAAGCTGATGAGGGCGGCGGTGGTCGAGCTACAGAACGGGTTGCTCGACCGCGACGGTCTGAAGCGGCTGGAGCAGCAGTTTCTGACCGAGTACTTCCTCGACAACGAGACGAACGGCGCTCAGGCGGACTTTCTGGCGAGGGCGGAGCTTTACCGGGGCGATTACCGCAACGCCGAAAAGTTCGTCGATGAGCTGAAGAGTGTGACGCCGGAGGCGGTACGCCGGGTTGCAAGGAAGTACATGAAGGGGATCCGGTTTGCGTATGTGGGGGATCCGGCGAAGCTGCGAAGGGATTTGATCACGCGGTTCTGATTGGTAGAGCCCGCTCCCAGAAATCGGAATGTATTCGCGTTAGTTCGCATCCTGAGAAGAACTCCGCTACCCGGCGCGTTTTGCGAGCACCCGCCGCACGTCGTCGAGCGTGATGCCCTGTGCCCTGAGTGCAACAAGCATGTGGTAAAGCAGATCAGCCCCTTCCTCACCCGCCCTCTCCCGGTCGCCATCGGCGCATGCGGTCACCAGCTCGGCCGCTTCCTCACCGATCTTCTTGAGGCGAAGATTTCGATCCTCGAGAAGCTTCCGCGTGTAACTCCTGTCGGCGGCATTGCCAGAATTAGCAGCATTGCCAGCATTGCCAGCTGTCTCCTGCGCACGAGATTCTATCGTTGCGCTGAGTACGCCCAGCGAATCGGCGGATAGCGCAATCGATCCAAAGCACGACTGATCCAGGGTGTGACACGCGGGTCCGGCCGGCGTAACACGAGCCAGCACCGAGTCGCGGTCACAGTCCGCCGTGAGCGAAACCACCCGCTGGGTGTTCCCACTCGTGGCGCCCTTGTGCCAGAGACCTCTCGTGCGCGAGCGATAATGCATCTCACCTGTCTCGGCGGTTTTCTCCAGAGCCTCCCTGTCGGCGTGCGCCACCATCAGTACGGCTCCCGTAGTCGCATCCTGAGCCACCACGGTGACAAGTCCATTGCCCTTGGCGAAATCGATGGAGTCAATGTCGATCAGGGAAACGTCGTCGATCATCGGGGCGACTGCTCTGGAACGCGTTGACAGCCCAGGATTTCCCGCGCTTCGCGGGCAAGCGCCGCGTTTGTCGCGATCGCGCTTCCCCCGAATGCTGTCGATTCACCGTCCCAGCTTGTAAAGACACCCCCCGCCTCGGTAATCAGAGGCATTAGCGCCGCCACATCCCACGCCGACACAATCGGGTCAGCCATCACTTCGGCTCTGCCGGTGGCGACGAGCAGGTAACCATAGCAATCGCCCCACGTCCGGCTGACCGCGCCGCCATTGTTAAGCGCATTCCATCCCTCCCAGCGTTCGGGAGCCATCCCGAACTGCATGTCGCTAGTGAGAACCGTCGCCGCGGAGATGTCGGCAAGGGATGAGACGTTGCATCGGCTGTCGTTCCACCAGCACCCTTCCCCGGCAGCCGCGACGGCCATTTCGCCAAGCACCGGAAAATACGCCGCGCCAGCCACCACTCTGTCTCCCTCGGCGATCGCAACCAGCGTTCCCCAGAGCGGCACGGTACGTACGAAAGACTTCGTACCGTCTATCGGGTCGATGATCCAGCGGCGCTTAGCATTGGGCCTCAGCGTTCCGAATTCCTCGCCCACAATTCCATCTTCGGGAAACCGGGCTTCGATCCAGCGCCTTGCCAGCTCCTCTGCTCCACGATCCGCGATCGTGACGGGTGAACCATCACCCTTCATCTCGATCGAAATACCCCTGCCATAATGCCGCATCGCCTCGTCGCCCGCGATCCTCGCAACCTCGGCCACAGCCTCCATATCGGTCTTTGCGCTCACCCGGACCTCCGAACTGGAATATCGTTTTTGGTCATTTCAGCCTTGATGACGCCAACGGTAGTGCAACCGTCATGCAGAATACCCGCGACAAGCGCAGCATCGGCGAAGCTCAGTACATCAACCACATGGGTGGCATTACCTGCACCACCCGAAGCAACCACTGGAACTGAGACCGCACCGGCAACCTCGCGCGTGAGCTCCAGATCGTAGCCGCTGCGTGCGCCGTCGCGGTCGATACTGGTGAGCAGGATCTCCCCCGCGCCTCGCGCGACACACTCGACAGCCCAGCTGACCGCCTCGAGACTGGTGCGCGTTCTCCCACCGTGCGTGTACACGTGCCACGTTCCGTCTTCGCGCTTGACATCGATGCTTGCAACGACGCACTGCGACCCGAACCGATCCGCACACTCGCCAAGGAGTGCAGGGTTGTTTACGGCTGCGGAGTTCATGCTCACCTTGTCGGCGCCCGCTCTCAATGTTCGGCCAACATCATCTGCGCTCCGGACCCCACCGCCGATCGTCAACGGAATGAAAAGTCGCTCGGCCGTACGCCGGGCGACATCGAGAACGGTTGCTCTATGCTCTGCGCTGGCTGAAATGTCCAGGAACACGATCTCGTCCGCTCCATCCTTCTCATACCGAACGGCCATCTCGACCGGATCACCGACATCGCGCAGGCCCTCGAAGCCCACTCCCTTCACCACCCGCTCGCCCGCGACATCGAGACAGACCACGACCCGGCGGGTCAGCACTAACGGGCGTCCAGAGAGACGACTCCCTTCGTGCTGAATACTTCCTTCGTCTCCACGAGCGCATCGCGGATGGCGAGACCAAGTGCCTTGAACGCCGCTTCGACGATATGGTGCCGGTCGGTCCCATTCAGAATTCGCACGTGCAGCGTCATCTTCGCATGATCGGCGAACGACCTCATCCAGTGATCGTACAGCGTACTCGGCAATTCTCCTTCGTAGTACGGCCGCCCGCCAGCATCGATTGAGACGTGCACGAGTGCGTCGTCCATCGGGATGGCACGGTCTCCGTACCGCGCGCACGCCGCAGGAATCATCTGCGCGAACGCGGTTCCGGCTGCGATCGCAACGTCCTCGATGAGATGATGCCGGAGGTCGCCGGTGGCGGTAATGGTGATGTCGAGACCGGAGTAGCGGGCAAGCGCCGTCATCATGTGATCGAGGAACGACACCCCTGTGTCGATCGAGGCGATACCACTTCCCTGCACCATCTCGACACGGATGTCGGTTTCGCTCGTCCGACGTTCAACCACGCTCATTCTCCGAACTCCTCGAGTGCGGCGCGCGGGTCGAGCGCGCCGGTATAGATAGCCATTCCGACAATCACGGCTGCAACTCCGCAGTCGGCAAGCTCGTGCAGATCGCTCATTCCGCCTACTCCGCCCGACGCATGAACGGGGTGATCTGAAGCAGCCACTACATCCTCCATCAAACGGAGATCGGGACCTGCCATCAGCCCCTCTTTGTGAACGGCTGTCACCATCACCGCGGCAAGAGGCTGTCTGTTGAGGTCTTCGATGGTGTCCTCGACTCTTTCCGGAAGAGTCTTTGTCCAGCCACGGGTGACAATGCGACCATCGCGCACGTCTGCGGCAACCACGATTGCACCGGGAAACCGGGAGGCAATCTCCTCCAGCCAGTGAGGATCTTCGAGTGCTCTGGTGCCCACGACGACTCGTGCTGCTCCCTCTCGCAGCAGGTCTTCTACCTGTTCCGTTGTTCGGCAACCGCCCCCAACCTGAATTTCGCAGCTCACGGAACGAAGAATCGACAACATTGACTCGAGGTTCGACCCGACCCGCATTGCGGCGTCGAGATCGATAACATGGAGCTGGCGAAATCCGTCGCTCTCCCAGCGGCGCGCCACCCCAACCGGGTCGTCGATCCTCACCATTTCGTGCGCGTATGACCCGCCTACAAGCTGCACGCAGCAGCCGTCGCGCAGATCGATCGCCGGGATGACGATCATTCAGCAACCGACTCGAGAAACCCACGGATGAATGAGATTCCGGCGGAAGAGCTTTTCTCGGGATGGAACTGAACACCAACGACATTTCCGGAGCGCACCGCCGCGGCAAACCGGTCGGTCTCGTGCGTTGCCCAGGCCGTTACAAGTTCAGAATTCTCCGGTTCGCAGACATAGCTGTTAGCGAAGTAAGCGGTGCGCAGATCTGCGGCTTCGAACAGCGGATCGGTTGCACTCTCGATCTCATTCCATCCGATCTGCGGCACCCGCCTGGTTTTCAATCGCCTCACACGGCCAGGAATTGCAGCGATACCACGACCACTGCCCTCTTCGCTTTCCTCGAACAGGAGCTGCATGCCGAGGCAGATCCCAAGGCACGGGAGCCCACGATCGAGACTTTCGCGGATGGGGAGAGCATAGCGGGCGATGACCTCGGAAGCGCTGGCAAACGCGCCTACCCCGGGGAGTATGAGAGCGTCAAGACGGAAAGCCACCGACGGATCGGTCGTTATGGTAACATCCACTCCGGGCTGTTCGAGTGCCTTTGCGAGCGAGTGGAGATTGCCCGCACCATAATCGAGAATGGCCACTCTCATCCCATGCACTCCGCGAGACTGATGAGACAACGGTCCATCATCTCCCACGGTCCGATTGTGATCCGGAACGCACCTCCGGCTCCGGCAAGGTCATCAAATACTCTGACTGCGACACCGCGGGTTCTCATCAACCTGCCAACCTCTTTCGCATCGCTTACTGGAACCAGAACGAAATTTGCATCGGTTGGATATGGATCGAGACCCAGTTTTTCGAGCCCGGTAATGAAACGCGCGCGGTTTGTTTTTATCTCAGAGACATGCTGCGCGACCCAGGGAAGATCTTCATCCAGGGCGGCGATCGCGGCGCGGGCGGCCAACGCGTTGGTCTTGTACGGCCCGCGCGATTTCTCGACTTCCCGCACCAGTCCCGGTGATCCAACACCGTAGCCGATCCTCAACCCGGCCAGGCCGAAAGCCTTGGACATCGTTCGCGTGATCAGAACGTTGTCGTGTTTCTTCGCTAGCTCAGTCAGCGAGCGTTCGGAGAACTCCGCATAGGCCTGGTCCACGATCACGGGGCCCCGGGCGTTGCTGATGATCTCATCGATGTCCGTTTGCCGGAGCGACACACCTGTCGGATTGTTGGGCGAGCACAGATACGTTATCCGGGCATCAGCAGCTTGGAAGGCAGACGGGTTCAGGCTGCCGTCGCGATCAAGGGAAATGAACACTGGCTCCAGACCGTTAATCCGGGCGAACACCGGGATCATTCCGAAAGAAGGTTCAGGTATTGCGACGCGATCGCCGGGACTACCAAAAGCGCGGATGGCGGAATCGAGAACATCGTCCGATCCGCATCCCGTGACGACCATGGATGCTTCGACCTGAACGTAGGCAGAGATTTTCGCTTTCAGGTCGGACGTGTAGGGGGCGGGGTATCTCGCCACTATCTCTGGTCCGGCAGTGAGGATCGCGCGTTGCGCAGCCGGCGGCGTACCCCAGAGATTGGTGTTGTCGCTCAGGTCCACCTCGCAGGGCGCTACGTCCGGGTCGTAAAGGGTGACGGATAGAAAGCATTCGCGGGCGAATTCGGAAGCGTTCATTTCGGAGCGCTCGCCCACTGACGGGCTGTGGCCGCATGTGCGTGCAGTCCTTCCGCATCGGCGAATTTTCCGACGTCGTCCGCGAGAGATATCGCGCCTTGTGGATCAATGGTCTGGTATGTCGTCCAGCGGATGAAGTCGAGTGTTGACAGGCCAGAATACGAACGAGCAAGGCCGCCGGTCGGAAGCACATGATTGGCGCCGGTGAGGTAGTCGCCGAACGCCACCGAGCTCGTTTGGCCGAGGAATACTGTGCCGGCGTTTTTGATGGCGGCGAATACCTGCTCCGGGCGTCGGGTGGCAATCATGAGATGCTCAGGCGCGAAATCATTTGCGAGGGCAATCGCCTCGTCGAGCGATTCGACGACCACTACCCCGCCCCGTGAGCCGAGTGACTCCAGAATGATTTCGTGCCGTTCGGCGCGAACTGCTTCTTCGGCGATAGCCGATTCGATACCCGCGCCCGTCGCATTCCCGACAGCGATCACAATGGCGATCGCCCGCGGATCGTGTTCGGCCTGTGCGACCACCTCTCTTGCGATTATCGTCGCCGTCGCGCTTTCGTCGGCGATCACGAGAAGCTCGCTCGGTCCTGCCGGTGAGTCGAACGCTGCCAGGCTGGCGAGCTGCAACTTGGCTTCGGCCACATACGCATTGCCTGGTCCGACAACCTTGTCCACTCGTGGAATTGAATGGGTTCCCATACACATCGCTGCGACTGCGCCGGCACCTCCCACGGCGAAAACCCGGTCTACTTTCGATATATGCGCTGCAGCAAGAATGGAAGGAGCGGGCAGTCCATCACTGCCGGGAGGAGTGCAGAGGATGATCTCCGGAACTCCTGCAACGCGGGCCGGAATAGCGCCCATCAACACGCTGCTGGGGTAGGCTGCGCGCCCGCCCGGGGCGTAAACGCCAATGCGCTGAAGCGGGTCAGGGCGTCGTCCGACGGTGACGCCGGGCTCAATTTCGGTGAGTGTGGCCGTTGGGAGCTGCGCTCGGTGGACTATCTCGATGTTGGCTGCGGACCGCTTCATCGCGCGCAGAAGATCCTTCGGAATCGAGTCGGCGGCGCGTGCCATCCGACCGGCCGGAACTTCAATTGTATCGAGCGTTACGCCATCGAATTGCAGGGCGAGCTCTCGCAGCGCTGTATCTCCCTGGTCTTCGACACGGGCGATGATGGATGCCACCGTTCTCTGGAGGGCCGGCTCACGTGCAGTAGAGCGATCGAGCAGTAACCGCTGGATGTCCGGTGGCATCCCGGAAAGCCGACCGCTGAAGCGAAGTGTGCACGCACTTGTGCTCGTCATGGCGTGAGTCGCTCGATGCGTGTCACCAGAATTCCTTCGCCGCCAGCTGCCTTGAGCGACGCAATTGTGCGATAGACGGCGCTTGCCTCGACCACCGCATGAACGGCGACGTGCTCCCCGCCGTTCAGAATATCGATTACCGTCGGGCCGTTCAGCCCAGGAAGGATTTCCTTGACCCGGTCGAGGCTGGCCCGCGGGACATTCGCCATCAGGTACCGTTTTCCGCGAGCGTGGATAACGGAGTCAAGTGCCGAAACCAGCTCCGCAAGGGCGACTTTCTTGCCATCGTCCGCTGCTGTCCGGATCGTCGGTGACGAGAACAGGCGCGCGGTGGACTCAAGAACGGTGGTCACTTCGCGGAGACCGTTGGTCTTGAGTGTCGATCCGGTAGAGGTGATATCGACGATGATATCGGCGATTCCGAGATGAGGCGCAATTTCTGCTGCGCCTGAAACTGGAACGATCTTAACCCTCAGGCCGGCAGCGTCGAAGAATCGGCGTGTGACGGAGGGAAATACGGTCGCGACGCGGGCGTCTGGTTCGATGTCATCTACGGAGTTGACCGGGCATTCCTCGCGCACCGCCATGACCAGACGGCAGCGTCCGAATCCCAGATCGAGGAGCGAATCGAGCGTGCGGCCCGATTCCGACACCAGGTCGAATCCAGTGATGCCCGCGTCGGCGGCATCGTCGGCGACAAATTCCGGGATGTCCTGCGCTCGCACAAAAATGGCTTCGAACACGCCGCCAAGTGATGCTGTGAGGGCCCGCTCGCCCCGACCTCTCACCTCGAGACCGGCCTGGTTGAACAGGTCCCGGGCGTCTTCGGACAGTCGGCCCTTGTTTGGTAGTGCTATTCTCAACATGGATTTCGAATGGCTGGAAATAAAAAGCCCGTCCAATGGGGACGGGCGGGGCGTTCTCGGTGCGAAACCTGGTTATCTAGCCAGTAACTGACGCACGCGCGATCGCTCCAGCCCGCAGGGGATGGTGATGATATGCGTGAGCATTGCTGGCTGGGGTTCGAAGCATAAATCGGAATGTATCAGAAGGAGATTGGCGGGTCAACGACGGGTCGACAACGGTGTCGACAATGGGTTGGCAGGCATTAACGATTCATCGGGCTACCCGCGGTCCCCCGGCCTGGGCGCGACGCGCCGGCAATTTAAAGGCGGATTGAGGCGCTGAACTCGACCCCGTTCCTCCGAAAACGGTTGATTTTCGCGAGCTTTGTGAATAAATTCACAATGTCCCGAGAGATAACAAAAGATTCAAACGACAAGAGACAAGATTCACGGCTCTGGAGGCCTCTGAAAATGCGTTTTTACGGAATTGTGCTCACGGCTGGCACGTTGGTTCTCGGCGCCTGCGCCGGCGGTGATCCCGCAAATACCGACACGACCGGTATCGTCATGGACACGACGACCGCTCCTGCGCCGGCTGCTATGCCGGCACCTGCCGCAGGTGGCGCAGTCGGGATGGCCGCCATCACCGGAACGACTCATGAAGTCAAGATGGTCGGCGATGCAAAGGGTTATCGCTTCGAGCCAGCCAACATCACGGTGAAGGCAGGCGACGGCGTCAAGTTTACGATGATCAGCGGCGGCCCGCACAACGTCGCGTTCGATCCGGCCAACATTCCGGCTGATGTTCAGCCACAGCTCGACGCAAACATCTCCGAGAAAATGGGTATGCTCTCGAGCGCAATGAAGATGAACCCCAACGAGACGATCACCGTATCGTTCGCGGGTATCAAGGCTGGCACCTATGCATTCAACTGCACGCCGCATCTGGCGCTTGGCATGAAGGGCGTCGTTACGGTTCAGTAGTTCGCAGCATCGATGTACGAAAAAGGGGAGCATCATCGGATGCTCCCCTTTTTGTGTCGACTATGCTCGTTTCATCCGTCGACTGCCATTTTTATCGTCGACCGATAGTCTGCGGTACTTGCCTTGCACTCGTCCCACCAGTGCCATTTTTGTGCGAGATTCAGTATACCATTCATGATGACGTGCATCCTCAGCGTTAAGGCCGCAAGCGGAACGCGGTTTCAGAAGCCACTCACTGACCTGCCAGGAGAGACAAGGCCCGGACGCCACGCGCCACTCGTTTGCGCTTCAGCCTTTCTGACATCATGATCCGGAGTCTGGCAGGGGCGAACTACATGTGGATGTCAGCGCGGTCGCACAACGCGTCGCGCCGTCCCGCTGTCATGGGAATTGTCGGCGGCCTCGTATTTGTCGCAGCGCTGATCGCCTTTGTACTGGTGCCACGTCAGGCCGCCAGCGTGGCGGTCAATGTAACGGCACAACTCGAGGAGCGGCCCGATTCAGGGACTGCAGTGGCGATCCGCGACCGGGCAGCAGCGGAAGTTGCAGCGGCTGATTCCGTTCTTGCTGCTGCCCGACGCTTTGCTGCTCCGGCACCGGTCGCGGCAATCGACACGTTTCCCCCCGAGCTCGTCGCGCAACGCGATGGTCTGGCCGAAACCGTGGCGACACTCAGCCGATTGATCGAGCGGGCAAACAACGCGCCGTTGCCATCCTCCTACCGTGCGCTTGGAGCGTCGCCCGCGCTGACAGGTGATCCCCAGATCCAGCTCCTACTCGATTCTCTTACAGAGATCGAGCGCGAAAGGGACGCGTTTGGAGCCGTGGGCGGCGTCGATCCAGTCTATGTTGCATTGACATCGCGAGCGACCGCTTTTGGCAGGTCGATTCAGGCAATAGCGGAGGCCCGGCGGGATCTTGTCCGGGGGCAACTGTCGATGTTGCGTCCGGCGCCTTTGCGTCCTGTCCAACAGTCACGGGTCGACACTGCCAGATATGTTGCCCGGAAAGCCTCGGCTCAACAGACTTATGTCGGCGCGGTTCAGGCCCTGAGCGAGATCAGAGTGACAAACCAGCGTATCGACCGGCAGTCGTCCCGAGCCCGAGACCTCGCAAACGTGGGCGCGCCGCCGCTGGCGATGCTTGCCGCTGCAGGCGTACTCGCGCTGACCCTCGGTTTTGCTACTGCATTCGGTCTGGAACTCAAGCGGCCAAGTATCGCTGATTCGCGGGAGGCAGAGTATGTAACGGGCGTGCGGGTTCTCAGTGTCATCCAGCCAAACGAAATGGTTATGGAACGAAGCCGTCGGCAGGCAGACGCTTCCGCTCCTCCTTTGATCGATGTGACATCCGATAGCTATCGCCGGCTTTATCTGCACCTCGCCGCGACCGAAGCCAATATTCCGATAGTCACTGTAGTGGGAGATGATGCCGGGATCGTCGCCACAGTGGCATCCAACGTCGCGGCACTCGCTGCCTACGAGGCACGTACTACGCTGCTGGTGGACGTTGACCCAATCACATCGGCCATCGCCAACGTGTTTCGGATTCCATCAAACCCGGGATTGGCGGGCATCCTTGCCGGCACTGCCGACTGGCCAGAAGCAACCGTCCAGACAACAATCGGGCGGGACAGAATACTGGATATTCTGCCGAGCGGGACGAAACGCGCCGGGCCGCCGGATGCGGAGTCGGTGGAGCGAATACGGGGCGATTTCGCGCGCATGGAGCGGCGTTACGATCTCATCGTGATCGCTGCTCCCATTTCCTATGTAAAGCGCGGCACGGCGAGCATTGTCCCTGGCCCCGACGTGATTTTATGCGCCAGAGCCGGGCGCACACGCATCGCCGACCTCAAGGAATCGGTAGAAAGCCTGCGCGCACTCGATTTACGCATTCACGGGCTGGTTCTCTGGAACGATGAACTTCCGTTGATTGAGAATCAGATTGAAAAGGGTAATTCAGGACGATCGAAGCAGGTCCAATCCTCTGATCTTGCCGGAGTGCGCTGACAATCGATGGCTGAACTGACTCTTGATTTCAGAGACATTGAGCGTGCTCAGGCCTATGCTGACCTCGATGCTCAGATTGTGGCCGTCCTGGACGGAATCGATGACCCGGTCGCCGCAATGGCGACAATATCTGCGCTGATTTATCATGGACTCGGATATTTGTGGACTGGCTTTTACCGAGTGGCGATTCCCGGAAAATTGCTGCGGGTCGGCCCGTATCAGGGAAGTCTCGGATGTCTGGAGATTGCATTTGGCAAAGGAGTTTGTGGTGTGGCGGCGGCCCAGGGGCGCACTGTGATCGTGAAAGATGTGGCAGCGTTTCCCGGCCATATAACCTGCGACGCCCGGTCGAAATCGGAAATCGTGGTTCCCGTGTATGACAGTGTGGGAGAATTGCTCGCGGTGCTCGATATTGACTCGGATCAAGTCGGGACGTTCACTGAAGACGACCAGCGCGGGCTCGAAACAATCGTCCGATGGTTCGGGAGAGAACCGTGAGCCAGCGCCCGGGTTATTCGGATCCAATAAATCACGCGTTTGCCTTCGCGGCCAAGCACCACGACCGGCAGGTGCGAAAAGGCACGAAGCTTCCCTACCTCACACATCCGGCAAACGTGGCTGTGATTCTCAGCCGTTACGGACGCGACGACGATACGATTGTCGCCGGTATTCTTCATGACGTCGTGCAGGACAGCATCAGGGACGGCGACACGATCGACATGCTCGAGCAGCGGATTGGAGAGAAGTTCGGAAGCGGGGTGCTTCGCACCGTGCTCGGGGTTGCGTACCGGCGAGTTGACGACGACGGGGTGGAGCTGTCGTCCGACGACAGGAAGTCGGATTATCTCGATCGGCTGGGGATTGCCAGCGACGAATCACGCTGGGTCTGCGCCGCCGATAACGTGCACACCGCCAATTCGGTTCTCTGGGATCTGAGGCGCACGGCAGATGCAAACTCCGTGTGGTCGCGGTTGTCGGGCGGACAGACTGGAACCGTGCGGTGGTACCGGAGCGTGGTGGACCGTCTGGATGAAACGGGGTTTCGGGAGCCGATCGTCGAGGAACTACGTGCTGTGGTTGCCGCTCTTGAGAGTCAACCCTCGGCCGAGATACCAGCGAGCGTCAGCGGCACGGCGTACCGGCGCTCTACGTAGTCCTCCAGGATCTGCAGGAATTCGGGGACGATACGATCGCCCTTGAGTGTGACCATGAGCTTGCCGTCGACATAAACTGGCGCTTTCGGATCCTCGAAGGTGCCGGGCAGAGAGATACCGATGTTAGCGTGCTTCGATTCTCCGGGACCGTTGACGATACAGCCCATTACCGCAACCTTCAGGTCGATCACGCCGGGATACCGAGTTCGCCATACAGGCATCTGCATCCGCAGGTAGTTCTGGATGTCTTCGGCCATCTGCTGGAAAAAGGTCGACGTCGTTCGCCCGCACCCGGGACAGGCTGTGACCTGCGGGTTGAACTGGCGTAACTCCAGCGACTGAAGGATCTGCTGCGCGACCTCCACCTCCTCCGTCCGGTCTCCGTTGGGTTTTGGTGTGAGAGAAACGCGGATCGTATCCCCGATTCCTTCGGAAAGCAGGATGGAAAGCGCTGCGGCACTTGAGATGATGCCCTTGGATCCCATCCCGGCTTCGGTGAGCCCCAGGTGCAAGGGATAATCGCACCGTGCTGCGAGCCGCCGGTAGACATCCACCAGGTCCTGCACTCCGGAAACCTTGGCGGAAATGATGATCTGATCGTGACCGACGCCCGACTGCTCGGCGAGCTCGGCCGATCGAAGCGCACTCTCGAGCATTGCCTCGACGTATACCTGCTTCGAGGGCAATGGCTCAATGAGCGCCGCATTGGCGTCCATCATCTGGGTCAGCAACTCCTGATCCAGTGAGCCCCAGTTAACGCCGATCCGCACTGGCTTGCCGTTATCAGCGGCAACGAGCGCAATGGTCCGGAAGTTCTCGTCACGCCGCTTGCTGCCCACATTCCCCGGGTTGATCCGGTACTTGGCCAAGGCTCTGGCACAGTCCGGATAACGGGTAAGAAGCAGGTGGCCGTTGTAGTGAAAATCGCCGATGACCGGAACGCGCACGTTCGAATCGGCGAGGCGCTCGATGATTTCCGTTACTGCCGCCGCGGCCGTGTCGTTATTGACCGTGATGCGAACCAGCTGGGATCCGGCCGCGGCAAGGTCGGCAATCTGCCGGGCGGTCCCGGCGGCGTCGGCAGTGTCGGTGTTAGTCATCGACTGCACGACAACCGGGTGGGCTGACCCTACCTGAACTCCCCCAACCGCAACCGTTACGGTGGTTCTGCGCGCGCTAAAAGTCACTGTAGTTTCATGGGAGAGGCAACGTAAAGCTAATGCGAACGCTCCTCAGGTGCAGAGTACTCAGTACATACCGCCTTGCGTCACAAATGTGCCGCCGGCAATATGCTTAAACAATTTCTATTGTTCGTTGTCACTGTTGGTTGTATAATTTCGCGCAGTAACCCGGCCTTGGGACCCCGCGAGGATCTCCGAGTGCTTTCATTGGCGAGGCGTCCGACTGTGGACACGCCACCAGCTGTCTCGGAATCGGCGTATTTCGTCTTCCGGGATTCATTACCAGGAGCGGGAATGCGTACGACCGGCAAGGTGAAGTGGTTCAACGATGCGAAGGGATTCGGTTTCATAACGCCTGACAACGGGCAGAAAGACTGTTTCGTGCATTACAGCGCGATCTCAGGAAACGGATTCAAGTCTCTCGCCGAAGGGGACACAGTGGAGTTCGACATAGTGGAGGGGCAGAAAGGCCCAGCCGCGGAGAACGTCACGAAGAGCAGCTAGGCTGGGTTGCGTTGACAATCGTTGACGATAAGGCGGGGTGCCGACAGACACCCCGCCTTATCGCTTGTGCCTGACTGGTGGTCTGCCGCGCGTGGGGCGTGGGATAACTTCCACGGCTTGAGCCAGTTTCGCGTCGACATCCCGGGCGACGGCATTGACATCCATGCCCAGTGCAACGCCGCCGGCGGTCACCAGCCTTGCCTCGGCTCCACCTTGTTCGACCAGGCGCGACGCAAGGTCGAGCGCCACCTGAGTGGGAAGGCGAAGGTCGCGAATCAGTCTGGCGGCAATGGCGAGTATCAGAATGGCGCTCGGAGCGAGCTTCCGTGAAACTCCCTGACGGGATTGTTTGACACCAGCGATGCTGAAATGCGAAAGGATGTTATCGACCCATTTGCCCGGGAGTTCCAGTGCAAACGCAGTGGTAGCAACGGTATACGCTCGCATGATAATTAACCTAAACTAAAAGGATAAAGGCATATTAGCTTGCTAGCCAAAAATCTGCAACACTGGCGGCATCGCGGGGTATCCTCCAGATCACGTTTTCCAGACAAGCACTACTCACCACGAACATCATGCAGGGAGTAAAATTCATGAAACGAATTTCAACACTGGCGCTGACTGCAGCAGCCATCGCACTCTTCGCCACTACCGGCTCGGCCCAATCAGGCCGGCCCGTCACCTTGGGCATCTCGGGCGGTGCAGCAATTCCAGTAGGTGACTTCGCTGACGTAGCCAAGACGGGATTCAACGGAACGGTTTCGCTCGGGTTCCTGCCTTATGGTTCTTCGGTTGGCCTGCGCATCGACGGCATGTACAACAAGTTCAGTCTCAAGGATGAATTCGACGCCGCCGATACTGATCCGACAATTCTTGCTGGCACCGCGAACCTCGTTTTCAGTCTTCCCGGGCAGGGCATCCGCCCGTACCTGATTGGTGGCGGCGGAATCTACGGGCTCAAAAACGATCGTGAAAACATCGACGACAAGTATGAGAACGACGTTGGAGTAAACGGCGGCATCGGTGCCGCGTTCCCGCTGGGTGGCTTCAACACGTTCATTGAGGCGCGCCTTCACCACATCTTCTCAGATCCCGGCAGTGTTCAGTTTGTGCCAGTCACTTTTGGAATCAGTTTCTAAGGATCTTCGCGGGTAATTACAACCGGATAGAGAAACACCGGGCCTCGAGGCCCGGTGTTTTTTTGGGTTAGTTAGATAACTGTCAAACTCGTTGGGACCCGGCAGCCCGGATTATACCAACTTTCACCTGGGTTGGGGCTCCGGTAATTCAGCCAGAGCCGCCGTTGCGGCCTCGATCTGGGACCGCACTGCGCGCGGCCCGGTCCCACCTGTCAAATCGCGGCGAGCTACCGACTGAACCGGGTCAAGCCACTCGAACACATCATTGCCAAAAAGAGGATGGGCAGATGTGAATGCCTCCTGACCGAGCTCGGATAACTCGCACGAACTGCGCTCCCCTGCCCTGATCAGCGATCCCACGGCCTCGTGAGCATCGCGGAAGGTCGATCCCTTCCCTACCAGGTAATCGGCAAGGTCGGTGGCCATCATCGTGCTGGAAATTGCGTCCCCCATACGCTTCCCATCGAAGGAAAGTTCAGACACTGCGCCTGAAAACGCGGGGAGTACGCGAAGCATCACGTCAACCGTATCGAACAAGGGTCGCTTGTCGTCCTGGAGATCCTTGTTGTAGCCGCTTGGCAGTCCCTTCAGTGTCGCCAGCAGTGCCGTCAGCGCGCCAAGGGTCCGAGCGCCGGACGCGCGAGCAAGCTCGAGCGCATCGGGATTCCGCTTCTGCGGCATCATGCTCGATCCGGTGGTGAACGCTTCTCCGAAACGTACAAAGCCGAACTCGCTCGAACCGAAGAGAATCAGATCCTCGGCCATCCGCGACAGATGCGTCCCGACCAAAGCGAGGGTGAAGAGCGCTTCGGCAACAAAATCCCTGTCTCCAACCGCATCGATGCTGTTCGACGACAGAAACAGGAAGCCGAGTTTCTGCTTTAGCAGCTCGCGGGAAACGGGATACGCCGAGCCCGCGATCGCACCCGATCCGAGGGGCAGCACCGAAGCGGATCGCGAAGTTGAAACCAGACGCACACGATCCCGCTCGAGCGGCCAGAAGTGCGATAGCATCCAATGCGCCGCCGCTACCGGCTGAGCGCGTTGAAGGTGCGTATATGCGGGCATCAACTGGAACTCGAGCGCCAGCGCATGATCCAGCATGACTTTTTGCAGCCCCCGAATGGCTTGGTCGAGATGAGCACAGGCGTCGATCGTCCAGAGCCGGGTGGCAGTGGACACCTGATCGTTCCGGCTTCGTCCGGTGTGAAGCCTGGAAGCTGCATCACCGATCTCCACGTGGAGCATCCGATCGATCATCGTGTGGACGTCTTCATCCGATGCTTCAGGAGTGGCGCCCGCTTCAAGCTTTTCACCGACACAACGAAGCCCTTCGACAATCCGGCTGCATTCTTCTCCATTCAGAACGCCAGCTTCGTGCAGCGCTATTGCCCAGGCTTGAGACAATCGAACATCATGGGGCCACAGCCGGTAATCGACATCTATCGATCTGTTCAGTGCATCGAGTGCCGCTGCGGTGGGTACGGAAAACCGTCCGCCCCAGAGTTTATGGGCTTGCGGCTCTGCATCCATCACGAATCAATCCTGCCACGACGCGGCGAGCGCCGGTGCGTCGTCGGTGGCCGGTACCGGAACCGGTGCAACGGCTTTCGTTGCAAGCTCGCGGTCACGAATGGCACGGACGCGGTCGGGAAGGGAATAGAGCCGGATAAATCCAGCAGCATCGCTTTGCTTGTATACATCGTCCTCGCCGAACGTTACGAATCGCTCGTCATAAAGCGCGTACTCGCTCGCACGGCTCACGATGGTCACAGTACCCTTGTACAGCTTCAGCGTAACTCCCCCGGTGACACGTTCCTGGGTGATGTTCACGAACGCATCGTACGCCTCGCGCTCGGTGGTCCACCACCGGCCCTCGTAAACGAGATCTGCATACCGCGGCGCGATAAGGTCTTTCGCGGCCAGCGTGCGGCGATCCAGAATAAGCTGCTCGAGTTCGCTGTGCGCAGTGTAAAGCAGGGTGCCGCCAGGAGTTTCGTAGATGCCGCGGGATTTCATCCCGACGAGTCGATCTTCGACAAGATCGATCCGTCCCACACCATGACGCCCGGCGATCTGGTTGAGAGTCGTCAGAATAGCGACAGCGTCAAGGAAAATCCCATTGACAGCAACGGGCGTTCCTTCGCTGAATCCGATCGACACTTCTTCAGGCTCGTTCGGCGCGAGCTCGGGCGCAGTGGTAAGCATGAAAAGGTCGGCTGGCGGTGGCTGCGCCGGGTCTTCCAGGGCGCCGCCCTCATGGGAGATGTGCCAGATGTTGCGGTCACGCGAGTAGATCTTTTCCCGGGTTGCCGCCACCGGGATCCGATGCTCGGCAGCATACGCGAGGGCGTCATCACGGCTTCGAATGTCCCACTCGCGCCACGGAGCGATGACTGGCAGATCTGGCGCAAAAGCGGCATACGTCAATTCGAAACGAACCTGGTCGTTGCCTTTGCCTGTACAACCGTGGGCGAGGGCGTTTGCTCCGACCCGTCTCGCAACCTCGACCTGGCGTCGCGCGATGAGCGGACGACCCATCGAGGTTCCGAGGAGATACTTGCGCCCGTAAATTGCGCCCGCCCGCAGTGTGGGCCAGATGAAATCTTCCACAAACTCCTGGCGAAGGTCCTCGATGTAGCACTCATCCGCTCCGGAGGCGATAGCCTTTGCCCGAACTCCCTCCAACTCGTCCCCCTGACCGATGTCTCCCGCCACACAGACGATGCGGGCATCGTAGTGCTCCTTGAGCCAGGGAACGATGATCGAAGTGTCAAGGCCACCCGAATAGGCGAGCGCAATGGTCTGAGTCAAACAAATCTCCTGTAATTATTCATCCAGATTGTATATTTAATCATAACTGTCAAAGGCGTCAATGCGGTTGCATCGTGCAATGCGGGCGGATGGGATGGGGTGGTAAAACCGCGCAACCAGAGGGGACAGCATGGCAAACAAGCGGGAGAGACAATCTGCGATTCTCGAGATAGTCGACACGCGGGTGGTAAGCAGTCAGGAGGACCTTCGCAAGCTGTTGCTGCACAAGGGATGGGACGTCACACAGGCAACACTGTCGCGAGACCTGCGAGAACTGCGACTGGCGCGCGTACCAACTCCGCACGGTGCTCGGTACGCCATAACTGATGGTACGATAGAGGAGAGTCGCGCCGCACTGGAAACGCTGCTGCCCCAGCTCTTCCTGAGAATCGAAGGAGTGAGTGAGCTGATCGTGCTTCGGACGGTACCGGGTGGAGCGCAGCCAATCGCCGCGGCGCTGGACGGGGAAGCCTGGCCGGACATCCTGGGTACAATCGGCGGAGACGATACGATCCTGATTGTCTGCCGGTCGGGACTTGCCCGGGATAGAGCGGTGCGGCGGCTCAAGTCACTGGCCGGCGAGCCCTGACTGGTTCAGTCAATCTGACCTGGGTCCACGATTGACGTCCAATTAATGCAAGGTTATGCATTATCTATGCATAAAATTCCGGTTGGAGTACTGGGCGCAAGCGGCTACGCCGGAAGGGAGCTCTGCATGCTGGCGGAGCGCCATCCAGCGCTGAAGCTCGTATTTACGACAGCTCACGAGCAGAGGGGTCAGGAGCTGCAGGTTGGCGGGCGCAAGTTGAAATTCATTGCTACGGACGATGCACGGCTGGAAGACGCCGAGCTGGTTTTCAGCGCGTTGCCGCATGGTGCGTCGGCGCAATGGGTGGCGCGATGCAGAGCAGCGGGGGCGATGGTTGTCGACCTCTCGGCTGATCTCCGGCCGGGCGGCGCGGAGGTTCGTTTGCCGACGCCGCCGATTCCATATGGATTGACGGAGTTGATGAGAGCCGAGGTGAAGGGAGCCGGAGTGGTTGCCAATCCCGGCTGCTATCCAACCGCGATACTGCTTGCACTTGCGCCGCTGCTATCGCTTGGATTGCTCGAAGCTGATTCGACGATATCCGTCACCGCGGCGAGCGGTGTTACCGGCGCCGGTTACACGCTACGACCCGAGCTGCTGTTCGCCGAGGTCGCAGAGGATTTTCGGGCGTATGCGGTGGACAACAACCATCGTCATCTCGATGAAATGACTGCAGTGATTCGCGACCTTGGGGCTGAGAACGACCTTGTATTCACGCCGCACCTGCTTCCTGTGGCGCGCGGTATTCTCGCTACGATCATCGTTCGGCTTTGCGACGCACCTCGTGACCCGCTCGCTATATGGGCCGAAGCATATGCCGGCGAGCCGTTTATCGAAGTAAGGCCGGAGACACCTTCGATTCGCGATGTCGTGAGGCGGAATGTGGTGAGAATTTCAGCAGCCGTTGCAGAAAATGTGCGGCATCCGACGCTGATCATCACCTCTGCGATCGACAATCTGATGAAGGGTGCAGCCGGTCAGGCTGTGCAGAACGCTAATGTCATGCTGGGGCTGGATGAGACTCTGGGATTGCCGGCGTGAGAACAGTCATCAAGCTGGGAGGGAGGGTTCAGTCGTGCGGGGATGTCATTGCGGCGCTCGCGGCCGCGTGGGCAGACCGCGGCGGATCACTATGCGTGGTTCACGGCGGCGGAGATGATATTTCCGCCGTTCAATCGCGAATGGGACTCCAGTCTTCCTTTATAAACGGCCGCCGGATCACGACTGTCGAGGATCTGGAAATTGTCAGAATGGTCCTTTCCGGGTCGGTGAACAAGCGACTCGTTAGCGCGCTGGTATCGAGTGCTGTGCCCGCGGTGGGAGTCTCCGGAGAGGACGCAGGAACCATCATCGCCCGGCCGATCGATGCAGAAAGATTTGGCCGGGCTGGATCGGTCGCGTCCGTCAGGCCGAGACTCATCGAGACGCTTCTCTCAGCGGGCTATCTGCCAGTGCTGTCACCGGTGGCGCGGGATGAGACAGCTGGTGGAGGCGCAGCGATGAACGTCAATGGAGACGATGCGGCCGCGGCGATTGCAGCCGCGTTGAATGCCGATCTGCTTATGGTAGGGGATGTTGAGGGGGTCATGGATTCGTCGGGCGTGGCGCTGGCGTCGCTCGATGCGTCAATGATGCAGCGCATGGTCGCAAACAGCGAAGTATCGGGCGGAATGCATGCAAAGCTCGAGGCGGGGTTTGCCGCGCTTGCAGGTGGCGTCAAACGCGTCAGAATCGGCTCAAGGGCAGCGATTGGAGATACGAGTCGTGGTACGTCCCTGGCTTTGCTCTCATATCAATGACTTCGATCATGGACGGATCCGTAATCGGCAGCGAACAGCCGGCGAGAGAATCCAATCTGCTGGGTATATACAACCGCGCCCCGATGACGTTTATCCGGGGTTCAGGCGCCTACCTGTACGATGGGGGCGGCAAGTCCTATCTCGACTTTGCGAGCGGCATCGCCGTGAATGCCCTTGGGTACGGTGACAAAGGAATCAGGGGAGCGATGGAGCAGGCAATCGGCTCGGGGCTTATCCACGTCTCGAATCTCTATCGCACCGAGCCCGCTGAACGCCTTGCGCATGCGCTGGTGGAAAACTCGTTTGCCGCTGCGGTCTTTTTCTGCAATTCGGGGGCTGAGGCAAACGAGGGTGCCTTCAAATTTGCGCGGAAATGGGCCCGATCTATCGGGTCAAGCCGGAAAACCGGCATCGTTGCATTGCGCGGAGGGTTCCATGGCCGCCTGTTCGCATCACTGGCGGCTACCGATCGGCCGTCGTATCGCGCTCCGTTCGAGCCGCTGGCCGGAGGCGTCGCAATTTGTGAGCGGGCACTGGCCGATCTCGACGTCGCTCTCAATGGCGAGACAGTGGCGGCGCTGATCGTCGAGCCGGTGCAGGGGGAAGGCGGCGTCAGGGTGCTCGACGCCGCCTTCCTGCGGTCACTTCGCGAGATTACCGCCGAGCGGCGAATAGCACTGATCTTCGATGAGATTCAATGTGGCCTTGGAAGACTGGGGACGTTCCTGGCTTGTGAAAGCTTTGGAATTGTGCCTGACATGGTAACACTGGCCAAGCCGCTTGCTGGCGGGCTGCCGATGGGGGCAGTTCTCGTGTCACGGGAGATTAGCGACGCGATGGCGCCGGGAGATCATGGAACTACATTCGGTGGAGGCCCGTTCATCGCATCTGTGGCGGAGCACGTCGTTGAGCGGTTGTCAAACCCCGGGTTTCTCGCGTCGATCCGCACGGATGGGATCTGGTTCGGCGAGCAGTTGCATTCCATGGCGCAAAGATCGGGGCGGGTGAGGGCGGTACGGGGAATGGGGTATATGTGGGGAATCGACGTCATCGAGAAAGCGTCGGATGTCGTGGAACGAGGCTGGGATGCCGGGCTGCTCGTCATAACCGCCGGCGACCATACGCTTCGGTTGCTGCCGCCTTTGATAATGAGGCGCGCCGATCTGGAACGCGGACTGGGTCTCCTCGAGCAGGCGCTGACGTCATGACGATGCGCTCGGGCAAACCGGTGCCGACTGCTCTCTGGCAAGCTCTTGATGAGGTAACATTTGGCCGTGACCGGATACTCAACCTTCGGGAATCGCTCCCATCGGCTGCGGACGCACGGGCGCGGGCCGAAGTCTGGCTTCGGGCGCGGCAGGTGAGTGGGGGGGGCGAGGTGCTGGTAATTACAGGCCGGGGCAACCAGAGTATCCACGGGATCGGCGTGATACGGCAGGAAATTCTTGCCCTGCTGCCGTCACTTCGCAGGCTTGGCGTAGTGGCCAGCTGGAGGGAGCACACTGCAGGGTCGTTTGTCGTCATCATGGCTCCTGTCAGTGCACTGCTCGAAGCGCCGAGGCGGAGAAGGCCGGAGCCGGTCTCGAACAGTCCGACGACTGTTCCGGCATCGCTGGTTGCACTTGACGCAACCACGCTTCGGATGCTTGAAGCTCTCGCGATTCAGAACCTCGAACTGCTTGGAGTGGCGGTCGACCCGTTGTTCGTTCCACAGGAGATGGAGCGAACTTTTTCCATACTTGCTGCATCGCTTTCCAAAGGTCCGGACAGGGAGGCGATGCTCCGCGAAGCAATCATGAAAGCACTCGACGAACCCGATTGACGAGTTGCGGCGTATAATGCCATCACCCGCGATTTCCCGCGAATCACGCCGTCTCTCAATGCCCGCGGCGTGGGACGTTCGCAGCGGCAAATAGCCTACGCCGCGCTTCATCGAACGCCGGATAATGTAAGGGATTCAATAGGATATTCCCCTTTGTTTTCCGGCCCGGACATTGCGAATGGCGTTCTAATCAACGTTCAGACGGGTGCGCATGCAGAGTGCTTTGTTGTTGCGGAAGAGATCGAAGCTGGTTGCAGAAGACATTGTAGCGCTTGCAGATTATGGGGCCCGCACGGCGTGGCCGGCAAACTTTCAGATTTATCAGCGGGGTGCTCAGGCCGACGGACTGTCGCTTGTGTTACGGGGCCATGTCGTTTTGCGTAACAAGATTCGCACCGGCAAGGGTTTCGTACCGGCGATCGTGACGCCAGGTGAGATGTTCGGCATTGAGGGATTGGTGACAGAGGGGAGTTACGTCACCGACGCGTATGCTGCAGATGAGACAGAAACGATGTTTGTGAGCGGACCGCGATTCCGTTCATTCGTGAGGGAAAGGCCAGGCGAGGCTTTGCATTTCGTTGGGCAGCTCATGAGCGAGCGATCGCATCTCCTTGAAAAGCTCCATGAGCTTGCGTCGCAGAGCGTCGAAGGACGGCTGATTGCCTCCCTGCAACGGCTTTCATGTGATCGTTCATTCCTGGCGGAGGATGGAAGCATCCACCTCGAACTGCGACATCACCGTCTTCTCTGCGAGATGGTGGGAGCCACGCGAGAGTCGATAGCGCTTGCACTCGCGAGACTCGCGGGCTCGGGGATTGCCGAGCGAAAGGGCACGGCATTTTCGATTGCGCCCAGCGCTCTTGCGAGCCATATCAGGGAAGAATACAGTGGCGTCGATGGGACGCTGCCCGTTACCCGAGAGCCAATGAGGATTTCACTCTAGCGAATGCAGCCGGGAGCAACCCCTCCAGCCGGAATCATCACCGGTGCTGAAACAATAGACATAGGGGAGGAGAACTCGCACGGCGTTCTTCTCCTGCATGGTTTTGGAGATACTCCGCAGACCCTCGGCCTGCTTGCTCACGATCTGCACAGGGCAGGCCTCGGTGTGCGTGCTCCGCTTTTGCCTGGCCATGGCCGAAACGTCGAGTCGTTCATCGCCTCGCGGCGCAACGAGTGGCTGCAGTTCGCGAATGACGAACTGTCGGTGATGCAGCAGCGCTACACCACCGTTTCGGTTGCCGGACTGTCCATGGGTGGCGCGCTGGCTGCCCTGCTTGCCGCCCAGCGCGATGGCATTTCGTCACTCGTGCTTCTGGCGCCTTATCTGGAGATGCCGCTCGATCACAGGGTTGCGGCTGCTTCGCACTGGATCTGGGGAAAAGCCGCGGGAGCTCGTTCATCGCGAAGTCCCCGCTCCATCCTCGACCCGGGAGAGCGTGAGAAAAATCTTGGTTACGGAGTGTTCAGCGGGAGGTTGCTGTATGAGCTGTGGCGACTCGCCACGCTGGCAAGGGAGTCACTGGCTTCGATAACACTGCCCACGCTGCTGATTCAATCGCGCAACGATCCCCGCATCGGGCAATCGGTCGCAACGCGCGCATACGCCGCGCTCGGCGCCGTCAACAAGAAGCTCGTCTGGACTGACGATGGCGGGCACATCATCACTGTCGATTACGGTCGCGCCCTTGTATTCGAAGAGGTTCGCGAGTGGATCGTACACAACTCGCCGCGGGTGACGCTGACCGTATAATCGTTATACGGACAGGGACGGCCTGTTAGCAGGCCATCCCTGTCCGCGCAACGTATCAGGTATGGTCCTGAACGGTTTCCTTTATCACATCGACGGCATGTTCTACTCCGTCGACGGTCTGCTGTACAACTCCGGTTGCGACACGCCCGACACGATTGGCGATCGACTTGGCACGCCTCGTAACCGGATTCCCCTGCCTGTTGACGCGTGGCTTGGAAGCCGCAGCGCTTTTCCGTCGAGTTGCCGATTTCCGGCGCGGAGCGGATTTCGTGCCAGTGCTGGATTTCTTGCTGGCAGCCGATCTCTTGGTTGCAGCTGATCTCTTGCTGCCGCTCGCCGCCAAACTACGCTTCGCGGCCGATACACCGCGCTTCGCGGCCATCAGGCCTCGCTTGGCAGAGCTTTTCGTCGCCGGCCCTCGCTTGGCTGCGCTTTTTCTCGCCGGAGCGCGCTTGCTCGTGCTCTTGCCTGCGCTCTTGCTGGTCGAAGCGCGCTTCGTCGCAGCACTCTTCCTCGTCATACTGCCTTTTCTGACTGTGCTCTTGCGCGTGGACGCACCGCGCGTGGTGGCAGATTTCGCCCCACTCTTGCGGGCCGCCGACTTTCGAGCGGGTGATTTACGGGCGCTGGACTTTCTCCCGGCTGTTCCCGCGTTCCTGCTTCCGCTCTTTGAACCACCGCGCGACGACTTCCTGGCTGCAGCCATATTTCAAGCTCCGATGATATAGAGGTCCGATGAGACTAATTGCACCATGCGCGCACAATGTATAACGCTTGCGGTTCACGCGCGAGAACAAGTATGACTTGTGCAGCGAGTCATCGCGAGCGATTACGGCGAATCACCGCTTTACAACGCGACACTGACCATGAGCGAGAATCGCCAGCATCTGCTCATTGAGACCCGAATTTGTCCACGCCTCGCGCGCGAGGACCGGTGGTTCATCGAGTGGCTCATCAGTCAGCCTGAACGTTCCCCAGTGTGATGCGATCATTACACAAGCGTGGCCTGGGGTATCTGCCGTGAGCTGCTGGTACGCAGTCACGCTCTCCACTGGGTCCATGTGAACGGGGCGCATGAACCAGCGCGGTTCATAGGCACCAATCGGGAGGATGGCGACATCGAACGGGCCGTAGCGCTCGGCGATCCTGCGGAATTCCGTGTGAAGCGCGGTATCACCCGCGAAAAAAACGCGGAAATCTCCAACCCGAATTACCCATCCACACCAGAGCGTCGAATCCCTGTCCCATGGGAATCGCCCCGAGAAATGTTGTGCAGGTGTACACTGTGCAGAGATCGGCCCGATACTCAGCTCGTTCCACCAGTCGAGCTCGGCGACGTTCGCGGCGCCGAGCCGATGCAGAAATGCGACGACACCGAGGGGCACAAACCACTGCATTCGCGGGAAACGATCGATCAGACGACGGACTGTAGCGTCATCGAGATGGTCGTAGTGGTCGTGTGAGATGAAACCTGCATGTATCTCGGGAAGGCTATCGAAAGGAACCCCGGGAGGCATGAGACGCTCGGGGCCGGCGAAGGAAACCGGCGACGCTCGCCTCGACCAGATCGGATCTGTCAGGATGTTGAGGCCATTGCATTGAATGAGGAATGTGCTGTGGCCAATCCAGGTGACGGCCAGCGCGTTTGCCGCCGGGCCCGGACCATGTGCTGTTTGCCCATCGGTATGCGCGTGACGCGCGAGTGGTTCGGGTGAGAGGCTCATTTGCTGGCGATAAGCGAGCGCTGCCGCCGGCCGACGTGACATCGCCCATTTCAATACTCCGCTCAATCCGTGGGGCTGCGCACCCGGCCAGGGATTGCGAAATCCTCCTCCCTCCCGGTGATGCGAATTTGCAGTCATGTCTTCCTAGCCCGGTTCATGCAACCACTCTCCCACCATTCAATCTCCTTACTCGATACAACATGCCAAGAGAATTCACTCCGACTCCATCCGTCAGATCTCCAGCTTTTCCCGACAATCTGGACTGGATCCACACTGGCGGCAGAGCTCTTACACTGACCGAACTCGTCGGCAAGGTGGTGTTGCTCGATTTCTGGACGTATGGCTGAATAAACTGCATTCATGTACTCCCGCAGTTGCGGGAGCTCGAGCTGCGGTATCCGGCGGAGCTGGTCGTCATTGGAGTTCATAGCGGGAAATACCACGCCGAGCGCGTTTCGGGGCGAATCCGGGATGCCTCGCTGAGGCTTGGAGTAACGCACCCAATCGTGAATGACAGGCAGTTTCGAATCTGGCGGAGTTACGCGGTATCCGCGTGGCCGACGCTCGTCATCATCGACCCGCGAGGGAGCGTAGTGGGATCTCACGCAGGCGAATTCACAGCTGACATGCTCATGCCATTCATCGACGGGCTGATCGAGACAACCAGGGCCTCAGGCGAACTCGACACACGATTGCTGCATTTCGAAACTGATAAACCGGAAGCGCCGCCAGGGATGCTGAGATATCCCGGGAAGGTAGCAATCGATGGCGATCGCATCGCGGTTTCCGATAGCGGCAACCATCGTGTGATGTACGGATCGCTTTCTGAAAATGGGACGCGGATGGATTTGCATCGTGTATTCGGTGGCATGGAAGCTGGGTTCGCAGACGGAGCCGCGCCGTCGTTCAATTCTCCCCAGGGGCTGGCGTTTTCCGGCAAGAGCCTTTATGTCGCTGACGCTGCCAATCATGCGGTGAGAATGATCGATCTCGACACCGGAGAAACCGCGACATTGGCGGGGACAGGCCGGCAGTTCCGAAGCCGGGTCGACAGAGATGGCGGATCGCTGTCTTCGCCATGGGATCTGGCGATTGCCGGAAACACCCTCTTCGTCGCCATGGCCGGAGCCCATCAGCTCTGGGCCATCGACCTCGGCTCGAAGAAATCCCGGGTGCACAGCGGAAGCGGCGGCGAAGACATCCGCGATGGTGACAATCGCGAAGCGCTACTCGCTCAGCCGATGGGCATTGCGGCATTCGGGGACAAGCTCTGTTTCGCGGATTCCGAGTCCAGTGCGATCCGCGTCGCCGACATCGCCGCTGACGGCAATGTAAGAACGCTGGTGGGAACCGGCCTCTTCGATTTTGGCGATGCCGATGGCATTGGTGACGAGGTGCTCATGCAGCACCAGCAGGGAGTCTCGTTGCACTCCAGTGGCAGGATGCTCATAGCCGACTCGTACAACGATTCTGTGAAATGGCTCGATCCGATGACGAGATCAGCTGCAACGTGGATTGGGGGATTGCACGAGCCGGGCGGCGTAGCGTGCGGCGGCAGCCATGCATATGTAGCCGACACCAACGCGCATCGAATCGTGGCGATCGACTATGAAACTGGCGCTCTGGCCGCCCTTTCAATTGGCAAAGCGGGATAGCCGGCGACGAGATTTTCGTCCAGATGGGCAACGGTCTTCATTCCGACGAGTGCTGATGCAATGGGAAGTGCACGTACAAAGGCAATCGCCCGCTGTGCATCGGTCACCAGGGAGGGGAAGGCAACGCCTGCTTCCGGCGGGAGTCCCTGGGTAAGCTGTGCCTGCATCAGTGATGCGCTCGCGAAGACGTCGATTCCCGTCTGACGAGCGAGTCCGAGGAGGGAGTGGTATTTGCCATCGTGCTGCTGCGTGGGAGAACGAACTGCCTCGGTCATGGCCAGGTTTACGGGCACCTGCACCACATTGAAGTGATGATCGGGTCCGCCCGCTTCGCGGGCCACCCCCAGCAGTTCCACGAGTGAAAGATGATTACGGTTTGCGGCGAAAAGTCTGAAGCCGTGCCATGTCGCACAGCCATATGCGCCAATCGTTCCCCTCTCGACCTGTGCTTCCAGCTCGCAGAATAAATCGCGCATGGCGTTGAGGAATTCCGCCCTGCCGAGCGACTCCAGTTGCTGCTCCGGGTTATGAACATAGAAGATGTCGATGCGGCTCACTCCCAGGTTGGTCAGGCTACGCTCTATCTGGTCGGCTATGAAGCGCGGCTTGAGGCAGTGTCCGGCAACCAGATCCCGCGGAGATATCACACTGCGTTCGAAATACTCGCGGTCGAGATAGGAGCGGTAGTCCTCCCGCGACCGGGGAGGTTGTCCGTCGAGCGGAACGAATCCTCCTTTGGTGCACACGAGTATTTCGTCTCTGGCAACAGTTGATGAAGCGATTGCCTGGCGAATGGCAAGTCCTACCGCCCGTTCGGATCGCTGGCATCTGTAATTGATTCCCGTATCGAGCACGTTCAAGCCGCGGTTCAGTCCCTGGGCGAGAAGACTCACGTAGCGTGCGTCTTCCGCATCGTCGCATGCGCCGAGGTATGTGCCCATGCCGATGGATGAAACGAGTATGCCGGAGCCCAGCTCGCGATAGAAATCGGGAGCAAACAGGTGCGCGTGCCGGGCGGCGAGCCGACGCGTTCCTGCTGCTGTTGCGCGATCCGGGCTGGCGGCTGTCAACTCATCATCGCCGGGTGTCGATCTCGTGCTTGCGCGACGGTCATTGTTTCCGACACGCTACGGCGAACCGCACAGCGCCGCAAGTGTCGCGGTCTGCTGCATACGGAACGGGTCAAGTTGGCGCGTGTAGAGGGATTAAGTAGATTGGGCAGTCGATCGCAGATGCAGGGCACATCAAGGGAGTTGCAGTAGATGCCGGATTCCGGAAATAGGTCAGCCGACTGGCGGAAACCAGTTTTTTTTGTAGTGACCGCGGGCCATTTCATCAATCCGTGCGTGACGTTTTTCCGCCGAGTCTAGCTATGGCTGAAGTCACTTGCTCTCGTTGCGGACAGACTCGCGAAGGATTCGAGCGTCCACCATTCCCGGGTCAGGTCGGCACCAGGATAGTCTCGGAGGTCTGCCGCCAGTGCTGGGCGGACTGGGGCCGGCAACAGACAATGTTGATCAATCACTACGGTCTGGATGTGATGGACCCCCAGGCACGTACGTTTCTCACGAGAAACATGTCCGCATTCCTGTTCAAGACAGGCGATGAGTCGGACATCGACACGACAAAACAGGGTACGATTTCCCATTGAGCAAAAACCGGCAATTCAGACTTCTTACGGCGGGGGTTATTCTTCTTGCCGCCTGTGCTCCTGCGACTGCGCCAGGACGGAGCGGGTTGCCGAATCAGCGGCCAGCAGCATCCCTATGGGTCGATTCGGTAATGGCCGGGTTGACGCTCCGTGAAAAGGCGGCGCAGATGGTATGGCCGACGGTGCTCGGCGATTACACCCCCGGAGATTCGCCTCAGTGGAGGCGGCTGAACGACTACATAGCACGTGAGAAAGTGGGCGGGTTCACGATTTCAGTCGGGTCGCCAACTGAACTGGCCGCCAAGCTGAACGCGATGCAGGGAATGAGCAAAATTCCGCTGTTTTTCGGCGCGGACCTCGAGGCTGGCGCTGGCTACAGGGCTCGCGGGGGGTATTTCGTCCCCAACGCGATCGACCTCGGGGGAGCTGTAGTCTTTCCGCCTGAGATGGCGATCGGGGCTACCCGCGACACCGCACTGGCGTACCAGCAGGGCCGTTTGACGGCAATCGAAGGGCGTGCGCTCGGAATCCACATTGCCTACGCGCCTGTTCTCGACGTCAACAACAATCCGGCGAATCCGGTCATCAATACGCGGTCGTACAGCGAGGATCCGGCGCTGGCTGCCCGCTTGGGTGTTGCTTTCATCCATGGCCTGCAGAAAAACGGCATGATTGCGACCGGCAAGCATTTCCCCGGTCACGGCGACACAGAGACCAATTCGCATCTGGCCTTGCCTGTCGTAGGTGTGAGCCGAAACAGACTCGATAGCGTCGAGCTGGTACCATTTCGCGCTGCGATTGCGGGTGGCGTAGGCGCGATGATGACGTTTCACGGTGTGATGCCCGCGCTCGACTCTACAGGTGTGCCGGGGACGCTGTCGGGGAATGTGCTAACGGGTCTTCTCAGGAAGGATCTGGGCTTTGACGGGATAATCATTTCGGACGCGATGGACATGCGCGCGGTCCTGGATCAGTACGGCGCGGTGGAGGCTGTCAAGCGTTCGGTGGCGGCGGGAGTGGATATTCTCATTCAACCGCTGGATGTCAGCCAGACTATCGATGCGGTGGTGTCGGGTGTCCGGGAGGGTCGTTATACGGAGTTACGCCTCGACACCTCCGTTCGGCGAATACTCGAGGCCAAACACAATCTCGGGCTGAATCGGCAGAAGCTGGTGAATCTCGATTCTCTTCGCTTTCTCGTTGGTGACAGTGTCAACCTTGCCGCGGCCAGTGAGATTGCTGAAAGATCGATAACGCTGGTGAGGGATTCGCTGCGGCAGGTGCCGCTGGCAGGTCCTGTGACGTCGCGGGTTCTCTCGGTGACGGTAGGCCGCCGCAGCGATCTGGCGGCGGGTGTTGCATTCAATGCGGCTCTGCGTGAGGTATATAAAGCGACTCGTGCCGAGTTCCTCGCAGCAGAAGATCCATCCGCTGATTATGCCCGACTTGAGCGTCTGGCTGATTCAGTGGACATCGTGATCGTTGGTTCGTATGTCGGGCACAACTGGGAAGCTGTTTCGGCGAGCGCGCCAAAGGCTTTTGCGGATTTCGTGCAGCGACTGGCAGTCCGTGGAAAGCGACCAATTGTGGTGGCGTTCGGAAATCCGTATCTGCTTCAGCAGGTTCCCTTTGTTTCGGCATATCTTGTTGCGTGGGGCGGTTTCCCGGCGTCACAGACGGCAGCCGCCCGCGCCATTGCCGGCAGGCAGGCAGTGGGCGGGACTCTTCCGATATCCATTCCTCTCGCTGGTGCCGCGCGAACGGTTCCACGGGGAACTGGTCTCATGAGAGCAGTGGCGCGGTAGTCTGGCCGCGAGCTTGTTGTTGACGTTCGCAGCCGCCATGCGTATATAAAGATGCAGCCGGAATTTGCGGTTTTAATTGCAGACCGCTACTAAACAAAAGATCCAGTCTTGACATTAGTCGCCGTTAGTGACTAATTCGCGGTACGATGTCTCCCCGCCGCTCCAGGAAGTCCCCATTTACAGTTGATGTTGTCCTGCTGACTCAGATTTCCGGTCAGCTCGCCGTGCTTTTATGGCGGGCCACCGAGAGCAGGGAGAAGTGGGCACTCCCCTGGGATGTCCCGCCGAGCGGCGACGGACTGGAAGGCGCCGCGACCCGCATAGCCAGGCGGGCGCTCGGAGCGGAAGCAGCCTGGATGGAGCAGATTGGGGCCTTCGGCGACGGAAAGCGACACCCGACGGACGCGGAGATATCGGTGGCGTTCGCCGGACTCGTTGCGATGGGCACACCATCGCCTGTCGGCGGCGCGTTCGCGTGGTTTGCGCTCGGTGATGTACCGGCGCTATTCCCCCGCCAGCGGCTGATGCTGGATGGGGCGATGTACATGCTCCGCTCACGGATGGACCACGCACCGATCGCCTTCCGCCTGCTGCCCCAGATGTTCACTCTGTCGGAGCTACAGCAGACGTATGAGTTGCTGCTGGCAAAGCGCCTGCACAAGGCCAGCTTCCGGCGCGCCCTCCAGGCGGCCTGGCTGGTGGAACCCAGCGACGAATGGCGCAGCGAGGGGCGGGGCCGGCCTGCGCAACTCTATCGGTATTCTCCGAGGAAGCGGCGCCAGGCCCAGAGGGGTATCCGGCTGGACCTTATGTCGTCATGAGTAATGGGGACATGCTGTCGTCCTGATTAGGGGCACGTATAAACGGCTCAGGTAAAAGGATTGTATCGGAAAGGGAATGCTCCTGGAACCTATTGCCTTTCGAGTGTATTAGTTGCAATGTGTACATAAGGTTTAATTAGCCCCGTCACCGAAAACACCATGCTTGCGTTCTTGGACAGCCTCTGCGCTGCACTGTTGGCGAGGAACACAGCAGAGATAAGACGGCTTCTTGCACATCCCATGGCGCAAGATCTGCCACGCCGCGTTCGCGAAGAAGCCGTCGCGATTGCGCGGGCGGGCCGGCGAAGCTTTATGGCACCCGTGAACGCACTTCATCTGTACTACAAGCTCAGCCACATGGTGGATGAGAGCAGCGATGCGACGTTCCCGGATGGCGCCCGCGCCTCCGAAAGCGACAACGGAGTACAACTCGATCTGCCACTCAGGAAAGTGAGCTCCCGCTAGACGAGTGCGCGGAGTGAATTTTTCTTTTTGAGTTGAGCGGCCCAGATATCTCCCAGTCTGGCAAATCGCGCTGGCGCAGTCTCGATCGTGAATTCTCTGGGGTCGAGGTCGTCGGTCAGGTCGTCCCATGCGAGAGGGGTCGAAACCATCGCGTGAGGGTTGGCGCGGGCGGAGTAGGCAGCGGCCACGGTTTTACCAATGATGTTCTGGAGATAATCCACATAGACAGCAGTGGTACTCCGGTCCTTGACGAAGCGTTCGATCGTCGCCGCCATTGGATGCGCTTCAGTAACCCTGGTCGCGACTATCTGTGCCACGAGCGTCGCCGCTTCATTGGGCGTGCCGGGCGGAAGTGGCAGATAGATATGAAGTCCGGAGGAACCGGACGTCTTGAGCGCGCCGTGCAAGCCCAGCTCATCCATCGTCTCGCGCACCCATCCGGCCACTTCCACGACACGCTTGAATGAGGCTCGCGGGCCAGGGTCGAGATCGAGAATCGAATAATCGGCGTGGTCCAGCGTCTGAACCCGCGCATGCCACGGATCGACCGAAACCGCACCCAGCTGCACGGTGTAAAGAAGCGTTGCCAGATCGCCGCCGACAATCCGGAGATTGGTTGAGCTGCCTTCGGTGTGGATCGTCTCGACGCGGACTGCTTCAGGCACATTGTCCCCCGCGTTCTGCTGGAAGAACGACTGGCCTTCCACTCCATTCGGAAACCGCTTGAGGACCAGCGGCCGGTCGGCCATGACCGGCAATATCATGGTGGCGACCTCCGTGTAATACCGCATGAGGTCACCCTTTGTAAGCTTCTGCTCCGGAAAAAACACCTTACCCAGGTTGGTCACATCCAATGCGGTCTTGCTGGCAATCTCGAGGCGTCCGGAACCGCTAACCTGGATTGAGTCGAGCTGCTCGATGATCTTCGGAGCGGGATAGTGTTTCCCTCTGCGCAAAGGCCGTTTCGCCGTTGGAGTGCTGGTCTCAGCCAGCGTTCGTTCTGCATAAACCCGCTTCCGTGCCGCAGAGCGGCTCGATGCTCCCTTCACTGGGCGCTTCGCCGCCATGTCGTCTCCCCTGTCCTGTCTTTGAACGCTCGGGCCCTCGCTGCGGCGGAGACTACGCGGCTCCTGCCCGGTCGGCTATATAACGGGCGGTACGGCCACAACTGCGGCAGCGGAGAGTGACGTGAGACATCGGAGCGGGCGGGTAGCGGGCCGGATCGCGCTCGATGACGCCGGAGCAGGAAGGGCAGCTCAGCGGCCGACCAGACCGATCGCCGTTGATGAGATTGAGAGCTTGTGCGGGATTGTACGTGTTCGGACGAGGCTTGCGCATCGACCCTCCAAGTGCCGAACCCGTTCATGCGCCGAGGGTTGCGGACAGGCTGTAAGTGCCGCTGGTATGTGGCTGGGCGGGAACCTGTTCGTCCGAAGGATCGACGAACTGTTGCTGATTCTCGTCCTTCCAGCCGGTTGTGGACCTCGCGCCCACATACCGGTGCGAACTACCGGCTTGACGGGCGTACTGAAGAAAACCGACAGTCTCGCCCTGCTTGCACGAAGTTCGCTTCAGTCTTGTACCGGCGGCGTAATCAAACGTTCCCGCCCTGGCACGGGGCGATTTTCCCGGGGCCTTAACCCGTCAGCGGTGAGGGCTCTGCGTTGGTCGCACTCGCACGTGGCAGGGTCAGCGTAAACCGGGCCCCCTCACCTTCCTTGCTTGCCACGGAGAGGTCGCCTTTCATCGCCCGCGCCAGGTCCCGGCTGATAGCCAGGCCCAGTCCCACGCCGCTTTCGCGGCCAGCCAGTCCCTCCTTCAGCTGGACGAATGGCTCGAAGATGCTCTCAAATCTATCTGCTGGAATTCCAGGCCCCGTATCGCTAACGGTCATATGCACGCTGTCTCCCGCTGCCCGGCACTCTACAGCAACATTGCAACCCGGCGCCGTGAACTTGATGGCGTTGGATAGAAGATTGACCAGTATCTGAGTGACCTTCTCCGGATCTGCACGGGCAACGAGGTCTGGATCACCGCTGACGCCGCCCCAGTTCAGGCCCTTCCTGGCGATGAGTGGTTCGATCAACTCGACGGCGCGGGTGAGGGCACCGCACGCATTGACGTCGCTTATGTCGTATAGCACACGGCCACTTCCGACTCGCACAAAGTTCAGGATTTCGGTGATGAGAACGAGCAGATGCTGCTGGCTTGCTTTGATCCGTGCGAGATCTGCGTGCTGGGCATCTGTCACAGGCCCTCTGAGGCCCATGTCGATCAGTTCGATGTATCCGCCGATTGCGTTGAGAGGCGTGCGCAGCTCGTGGCTCATGGCACCGAGAAATGCCGTCTTCGCCTTGTTTGCCGACTCGGCGGCAGCTCTGAGCTTTATCGCCGCCTCGTAAACCTGGGCGCTATCAAGCGCCATGGCGGCACGGCTGGTTATATCCTCCGCAAGCTCGATCTCCTGAGCGGACAAAGCGGTATCGGACCGGGTGCCGACGAAGGTCACTGCACCCAGTAGTCTGCTCCGTGCCACCAGTGGAACTGTGAGAAATGAACTGATCTCGAGTTCCCGCAGGATGCGCAGGTTTTCGTCGCCATTGCTGGCAGCGACGATCGTCAGATCGATGTTTACGCTGATGGCGCACGTCTCGGGCTTCCGGATCATCGCGGGCGCGCCGATGGGATCATCCGGCTGCGGTATCCAGTGTCCCTCCAACTGGCTGGCCAGGTGCTGTTTTTCAGGATCAGTATGAATTATCCCGAGACGTCGAATCGTCCCGTCGTCGGCGAGAATGTCAACAATGCACCAGGCATCCAGCACCGGAAGTGTAAGCCGGGTCAACGTGATCAGCGTGCTTGCCTGATCGAGCGACTCGGCGAGCAGGCGACCCGCGTGAGCGAGAAAGACAGCTCGCTTTCGAGCCGCTTCTGCGGCGTCCGCGGCGTCGCGCTCCCGGAGTGCACCGAGGAGCATCCGTTCGGATAGTTGTCGCTGGAGGTCCTGCTCGAAGTCTGTTCGCGCAATGTCGGTGACCTCGATACCCAGGCCGTCCGCGTCATCTTCGTGAGTAACTCGCCATACGCTGAGTGACTTGCCATGCAGCCAGTTGCCGGCGGGGTAGGCAGCCTGGTGTTCTGTGTTCGCGCCAGTATGGAACACCTCATCCAGGATCGCGCGCAACGTACTGGCTTCGGGTTCGGGAAACGCGGCTACAAGCGCGTTGCCTGGCGAGCCATTTCCGGGCGTGGGTAGCAGGGAGCGAAAAGCAGCGTTCGCGCAAATCAGAAGGTGATCCGGGCCACTGGTGACCGCAATCCGGACTGGAGCGTTTTCCAGGTAGCAGGCAAACTGATTGGCATTCGAAAACCGTCCAGCGCGCATCCGCCTCGTCGCGCGCCCATCCGCGGGTTCCATTCTCCGCTAGCTGCCGCGCAGGTGGACAAAGGCTCCCTGCTGGCGGCTCAAACTAACCCGCCAGCGTTCTGATCTGTTGCGCCATGAAACGCAGGCGTACCGGTGATGATGCCATGGTAGCCCTGGAGCGGCTCACCGACGACAACCCCGTTCGCCGTTGTCTCGTAGACGTGGAAGCCATGGCTATGATCGCTCCCGCGCATCTTGATCACAGCCATCACTCTCTTTATCTCGCTGTCGATTTCGACATATCGCTGCACGATGATTTCATCGGTAATGAACGAAACCTGTTCCGATGTAAATCGCTCGTAGGAGAATCCGTCGAGGACTTCCGCGGTCATGAAGACGGTAACGCCGGTTGAAGTCAACGCCCCAATCAGGCGATACAACGACTCCCTGAAGTCGATTCGAAATGTTGGCGCAAGGGCGACTTCGAATCCGGAGAGAGAGTCGATGGCGACGCGAGTCGCTCCCAGCCGCTGGACGGCCTCGAGAATAGCGGCCATGGTCTCATCGACCGACAGGTCGAGGGGACGAAGATAGATGATCTCCAGCTTCCCGCTGCCAGTCATTTTTCCGATTTCGGGAGTTCTCGCGTCCGCCCGGGCAACGTAGTCCTTAGGATACTCCTCGAAGATCGCGATGACCGCCGTCTCGTCCTTTCGCAGACCCTCAGCGATGAACTGGGTGGTGATAGTGGATTTTCCACTGCCCGCCGGGCCGGTGATCATGACGGCGTCCCCAGCGATCATGCCACCGCCAAGCATCTCATCCAGCCCCGGAACTCCGGTAGCAATCCGGGTTCGCGACTGAAGCTGCCGCGCGTCCTGCCTTTCGGGAATGCGCGGAAAGATCTGCAGTCCATCATCTGAAATGCGGAACGTGTGAAGTCCCGGCATCTGCGCCTGCCCGCGAGTCTTGATCACCTGCAGCTTCCGGACGACGGAGTTGCGGTCGACTGCCTGGGTGAGCCAGAGGACTCCGTCAGCTACAGTGAAGATCGGGTCCCGTTGCTCAGACTCGGAATACTCTCCGAGCAGAAATGAAGTCACTTCCCAACTGGTGAGATGGAGCGCGAGGCGCTGGATGAAATTCTCGAGACTGGATGTGGTGTGCTCGCTTGATTGAGTGAGGTTTTCGCGGATGGTGCGGAACGAATCGACTACCACGATTCCCGGTTTGGATCGCGCGATCTCGTCGACCATGCGCTTCAGGACTTCGTCGAGATTCCCGTCCAGCACCTCTTCGCTGAGGTTGATGAACTGGATTGCCGAGCCGGCAAGATCATGATCGAAAAAACCGAACTGCTGCTGATACCGCAGCATCTTGAGTGTCGGTTCGCCGAGCACCGTGAAGTACAACGCCGGCCGCTCTGCGGTGGCGTTGGCGAACATGAGCTGGTGAACGAGTGTAGTCTTGCCGGCGCCCGGACCGCCGGCGATGAGATTGAACGAGTATTCCGGAAGGCCTCCGCCGAGCACTGAGTCGAGACCAGGCACCCCGGTTGCCAGATTTCGAACTGGAGATCGTTTCTTTTCCTTCATGCTTCTGGCCTCCTGGCTTCGAGACTTCGGGTGTCGCGGACGAATTCGGGCAGGCTCTGCAGAATCAGCTTCACCGCCATGTCATCGCCGATGAGGCGGCCGAGTAACTCGACCAGGGTGACGAGCATCGCTTCGAAGGCCTCGGCGGTGGCCGATGCTCCATGGGCGTCGATAATTTCGGCGGTTCCCTCGAAGTACGGCTGATCGCCTTTTTGCACGCGCACGCCTGTCAGCAGCGGATGAGAGACACGCGCTTCGGCAAGCGCGCGCGTAAAGAGGGCATGACAACCGACGGACCCAACCCACCGCGAGAGCTCACGGTATAGACGCTCGCTGGTTGCGAGCGTTGCGCTCGCCGCGACGGGGGCTTCGTCGCTTCGAGCATCGGCCTCGAGGCCGACGAGGTTTCGGACGAGCTCGCGCGCGTCCGGCGTATCGGAGGGTGTTTGGCTCGCAGTCATTGGTTCAGACAAGAGAAATTAATCGGCGTCAAATGTCGCGCCAGCCCCGCAGGCGGGGTCCCAGTCAATCGGCCAATCTGCTATCTCACCAGTGCGCGTGCCTCCGCGCTTCGCCCGGCGGCCACCGCTCGTTTGCGTTGGATCCCCGAGATCTCAGGTGGCTGCATGTTGTGAATCGTGAAATATGGTCCCGATCGGGCAGGCGCGAACTCAGGTACCGTAGATAATGTCGCCCTCGGCATCGATTCCAATTTCGTTCTGCATGCCACATACCCCACATGTCTTTGTTGCATGCCACACTTCGCCAATCGCAGCGTTGGTCGCCTCTGATGCGCGCTTCACCTTGATTTTCCTGAAGTTGTATTCACCGCAATTCTCGCACGCATGACCGCGCGCGATACGCTCGGCGCGCTCCTGCGTGATTTCCTTCAAGTCAGCTTCCGTGGCTCATGCGCAGGACGTTCGGGCTCGTCGTTCTTCTGTGAAGGCATTGCAGCGCGGGCGACAAGCTCGCGGAGACCACCGATGGCGCCCATCACGCCAGCGGCTTCGGCCGGCAGAAAGATCGTCGCGTTCTTGCCCTGCGCGAGAGTCGGCAGCGCCTCGAGGTATTTCATGCCAAGCAGATACATCGCGGCTTGTCCTTCGGGCAACGCACCGCCGATTCGTTCGATAGCTGCTGCTTCTGCATCAGCCATCGCGAGCCTTGCAGTTGCCAGGCCCTGAGCTCGCAGAATTGCCGCGTCCTTCTCGCCCTCTGCGCGCCGCACCTGCGATTCGCGAACGCCTTCAGCTTCGAGAATTGCAGCACGCTTGCCGGCCTCCGCATTGGTGACAGCGGCGCGGCGCTCACGCTCGGCACGCATCTGGAGCTCCATCGACTGCTGGATGTCCCGGGGCGGCTCGATGGACTGAAGCTCGACACGGGTTACATCCACCCCCCAGCCAATCGAAGCCTCTTCGATCACCTCGCGCATCCGCTTGTTGATGACGTCGCGGCTGCCGAGGGTCTGATCGAGCTCCATCTCCCCCACGATATTCCGCAGCGTCGTACGGGTCAGCGTTTCCAGCGCATAGGGAAGATTCTGTACTGAATACGTTGCCTTCTGCGGATCGGCGACGCGGTAATAGATGACAGCGTCAATATCGATGGTGACGTTGTCCTTGGTGATTACCGGCTGGCTGGGGAAATTGAGTACCTGCTCACGAAGGTCGATCCGTGAGGTATGTCCTGCCGTGACCCGCTTGACGCCTGTTACGTCGCTTTCGAAGTAGCGCACATCGATGGTGCGGGGAAGCTCGACAAATGGTATGAGGATATTCAGGCCGGATCTCGCGACGCGATGAAAGCGACCCAGGCGCTCAATGACCATTACCTCCGCCTGCCCGACGACCTTGAAGGACTTTGTTACGACCAGCAACGCGAGAAATACGATGACTCCAAGAAAGATCAGACCACCCATTTAAGCTCCGGACGATGTGGTTTCAGCGGGTGAATAATGCAAAGAAAACCGCCGTCACGGAATTCCGTGACGGCGGTTTGACTTGACAGTGTCTCGCAATCAGCGGATCGCGGCAGTGGTCGGGGTGGTAAGAAGAACGAACAGGTCTTTCTGCGTCTGGCCACGGCGCAGGAGCTCCAGTGAGCGACGAAGCTGCGCGTCGTCAGCGATGTCGCGGCGCTTTGCTGTCGAATCGCCGAACGAGATCCGCGTGACGCTCGAGCCGAGCATGCGATCGATCTCTGAGCCGCCGGCGTCGAACTGCGCCTTCTCGATCTTGACGCCCCCCGCCACGAGGCGGCGGTAGAACTCCTCTCTCCACGCCCTTGGCACGACGAATCCCGGCTGCATCTTGCCCTTGTGCTCGACTGCATAGTTGATGAGTGTCGAGCGAAAAAGCTGAGCCTTGGGAGCCAGCGCCGTCAGCAGCTTCTGCTCGCTGGCGTTAAGCGTGTCCGGCTGGACGATGAGGTCTGGAGTAACAGCGCCGCCACCATAAACTGTCCGGCCAGCGTCCGATTTGAATTTTGGTCGCGTCTTGCGCACGGAATCGGTTTCCATGGAATCCGGCAACGTCTCGACGAACGAACCATCCGGAAGGAGCTTTCTGTCCTTCTGGATTGAACGGCCGCTCGGTGTGAACCATTTGGCCGTCGTCATTTTGAGTGCGTATCCGCCTTCAAGCGGGTAGACCGTCTGGACAAGGCCTTTGCCGAATGATGTGGTGCCAACGATGACTGCCCGGTCGTGATCCTGAAGTGCACCGGCGACGATCTCCGAAGCCGACGCCGAGCGCCCATCGGTGAGGATAACGAGCGGGGTGTTCGGGACGACAGGTGACTGGGTGGCAAAGAAAACCTGTCTTTCTCCACCGCGTCCCCGGACGCTGGAAATCTCCTGGCCTTTGCCGAGAAAAAGGTTGGCAATGCTTGCCGACTGTTCGAGGTACCCGCCGCCGTTCCCGCGAAGATCGAGAACCAGTCCACGAGCGCCCTCATTTACCAGGCGGCGGATCGAGTTTTCCACCTCCTCGGTGGCGGTCTCGTTGAACTGCTGCAACCGGATGTAACCGATCTTCCCATCGAGCATGATTGCGAAAGGAACGGCCGGGATCCGGACGTTCGCCCGGGTAAATGTCACCGGAATGGGCTCGACGACACCGGCGCGCGCGAACTTTACGGACACCTTGCTGCCGGGCCGGCCCTTCAGCGCGTCTGACACCTGTGCCGTAGTCCAGCCACGGGTGTTCGCTGCGGTGTCAATGGCAATGATACGATCTCCCTCAATGATCCCTGCCTGCTCGGCAGGCGTGTGCGGGAAGACGCGCTGGACCGTGACATAGCCCTGAATCTCGGCGATCTCCATTCCAACGCCACCATATTTACCCCCGGTGGACGCGTTGAACTGCGCGAGCTCTTTGGGGGACAGGAGCACCGAGTAGGGATCGTTGAGCTCGTGAACGAGACCACGTGCCGCTTTCTCGTAGAGCGATCCGGCGTCGACACTGTCGACGAAGCGACCCTGCACGATAGTGAGGACCTGGTCGAGAAGGCGTGCGCCGTCGCGGGCGTCGCGCTGCTGATTGACAAATCCCCCAGCGAGCAGCGGAAGGACCACCAGGGCGAAGATTGCAGCTTTGGTGCGATTCGACATGGACGATTCGTTTTAGGGATGCTTCGCTACAAGGTAGCAGGTACGCCTGAAGTGCGTGATAGTTCCGGATTGCAACTCGCATGCGAGCGTCGATGGGACACCGGGGTTCCTCTATCCGTTGCGGCCGGCAAGCACGTAATCGACGAACCAGTCGCGTGCGACCTGACGAAACGCGGCGCTGCGTACGAGACCGGCGCCGACGAGCATTTCGTGCGCGGGCTGGAGCACCCGCTGAAGATGGGACGGATATCGTTGTGAGAGTGGAAGCTGACTGGCGAGCTCGTCGAGTGCGACACGCCAGGCAACAGTGCCTGCTTCGCGCGCTACCTCGAGCAGCCTGTACAAACGGCGTGCGACAGGACTGTTCAGCGACTGGTACTGTGATGACAGGATGGTAGCGGTGCACCCGATAGCGATGTTCTCACGGATGAGGGGAGAAATAGTCACGCGGGCGTCGCCCGGCTCGGCCGCACTGAGTACTGGAAACAGAGTGAACTGCTCGCGATCGGCCAGGCGTCTTCGATCGATCGCAATCGATGTCAGAATCGTGAATCGATCGTCCAAGGGTGTAGCGCTGCGGGCCGCAACGTAGACACCACTCGATTCGAGGGTGGTTTTTTCGAGTCGGTTAAGGGCAGAACGCAGCTGTTCGTAAGTTCTGCCGTCGACTCTCCGGCCGATGGACCGGAGAAAAGCGTGCAGCGTAAAACTCACCGTGCCGTCAGCGGGGAAGCCTGACTCTCCGTATCGATGCAGGATTTCCACATAGACATCCTGATCGAACGTCCCCGGCAGGCGGTCACCCGGGCTTGGCAAAACCCGCCAGCGCCCACCTGACGGTGGTGAGTAAGTTATGGTCGATTCATCGGCGGAATCGCTCAGCCGGAATATCGGCAGTGCTTCGAGCGAACGATCGAGCATGATGGCTCGGTTCGCAGAACGTCTGCGGGCTGCGAAGGGCATGTCAGGAAAAGCTGTTGCAAGGCTGGAGATGCGGCAAGGAGCGAACAGCGTATCCAAGTCCCAGGCCAATCACTCAGACATTCTCAAGGTCACCGGATCAATGGAATTCCTGAAATACGGCGGATTGCTGTTGCTCGTTGTAATGGTGCTGGCGTTCATGCTGATCGGGATTCTCTCGGTGACGCGTGGGGGCACGGTCAAGATCGTTGTGGCGGAGGGAGATGACCAAGCACCCTGTGATGTAAGGAATCCTCACTTCCTTCGTCTGATCGAGCTATTCACAGAAACGCATATCGAAGCGGGGAACAAAGTGGATCTCCTTTTGAACGGGGAAGGCACATACCCTCGTCTGTGGAAGGACCTCGAATCGGCAAAGCAGACGCTGACGGTGCAGCTCTACTATTCCCAGCCTGGTGCAGTGGCAGACACGATGGCGAAACATCTCTCAGAGCGTGCAAAAGCGGGGGTACGCGTTCTGCTTCTGCTCGATGCTTTCGGCTCGGAGCCGCTCCCGGACGAGTGGATCGAAGGACTCCGGGCGTCTGGCGTCAGAGTGAACTGGCTGCGGCCCATCAAATGGTACACGTTGCACAAGACCGCGCAGCGGTCGCACGTGAGGGCGATAGTGATCGACGGTCGGGTGGGATACACCGGGGGCTTCGGGCTGGCCGACTACTGGCTTGGCGATGGGCGTCATGCGGACCAGTGGCGTGAAACCAACGTTCGTTTCGAGGGGCCGGCGGTAGCAGCGCTACAGGCGGCGTTCGCAGCGGGCTGGGTGGAGACGACCGAAGGCGAGCTGCTCACTGGAGAAATGTTCTTCCCTCCGATAGAGATCGAGGGGGGAGGAAACGTCAACGCTGGCCTCATGCACAGCATGCCCACCATAGGAAGTACGCCGGGCGAACATTTAATAGCTCTGACAATCGCCGCCGCAGAAAAGACGCTCTACATCGCAAATGCGTATTTCGTCCCTAACGTCGATTTTTGCACCTCGCTGGTGAAAGCGGCAAAAAAGGGCGTCGATGTTCGAGTTCTCACCGTGAGCGCAGAAACGGACGTGAAGACTACGTGGTACGCAGGGCGGGCATCGTACGAAGGGCTGCTGGAGGGAGGCGTCAGGATCTACGAGTATTTGCCAGCGATGATGCATGCCAAGACGATCGTGGTCGACAGCGTCTGGGCGTGTGTCGGGTCGATGAACTTCGACAATCGATCGATCGCGTTCAACAACGAATCACAGATTATCGCCCTTGACGACAACGTCGGTCAGCGGATGCAGGAAATTTTTCTTGAAGATCTCAACTATGCCGAAGAAATAAATCTCGAGACATTCCGCAATCGGCCGTTAAAAGGAAAGATTTACGAATGGGGCGCGCAAAAACTGAGACGAGTTCTGTAAAAATCGGGCCCGGGGCGGCGGCGACCTTGCAGGCGGGACCGGGTGAATTCGCGCCGGTAACGGCATCGCGGGATCAATGATGCGCCGCTTTCATCCGATTGTTCGAAAGTGGTTCTCTGAAACTCTCGGCGCGCCGAGCGAGCCGCAGCGTCTGGGGTGGCCGGCCATCGCGGGCGGGGAGCACGCGCTCATACTTGCTCCAACCGGAACGGGCAAGACGCTGGCCGCATTCCTGTGGGAGTTGAATGCGCTGATCATCGAGGGAATGAAGGAGCCGCTCGCGAACGGCGTTCACCTTCTCTACGTCTCGCCTCTCAAGGCGCTGAATAACGACATTCAGCGAAACCTCGAGACACCGCTCGCGAACCTGCGACAAAGATTTGAAACTGCGGGTCACGCTTTCCCGGAAATCCGGATTGGTGTGCGCACGGGCGACACCAGCGCCTCGGCCCGCGCAAAAATGCTTCGGGAGTCGCCCCATATTCTCATTACGACCCCGGAATCGCTGAACATTCTGCTCACGAGTATCAGGGGCAGGGGAATGTTCGGCCTCACACGAGTTGTGATCATCGACGAGATCCATGCAATCGCGGGAAGCAAACGCGGTGCTCATCTCTCGCTTACCCTCGAGCGGCTCGAGAAGCTTACGCTGCGCGCACCGCAGCGAATTGGATTATCCGCAACCCAGCGGCCGCTCGAGGAAGTGGCGCGGTTCCTTGGAGGATGCGAAGCTGAAACCAGCGGTGAGACGAAATTTCGACCCGTCACGGTGGTGGATTGCGGGTTGGTCAAGACAATGGACATCTCCGTCGAGTCTCCGGTGGCGGACCTCGCCAGTGTTGGAGGGAGTGTCTGGCCCGCGGTTTCGTCGCTGGTGCTTGGCCATATTCGCGAATCGCGAACGACACTTGTTTTCGTGAACAACCGGGCGCAGGCAGAGCGTATCGCGGCACGTGTTAATGCGCTGGCGGAATATGAGATCGCACAGCCGTATCATGGATCGATTGCAAGAGAGCGGCGTCAGGATCTCGAAGAGAAGCTCAAGGCCGGATTGCTGAAAGCGCTTATTACGACAAGCTCTCTCGAGCTCGGCATCGACATCGGTTCTGTCGATCTGGTAATTCAGCTTCAGTCACCGAAACGAGTCGCGGCCGGGTTGCAGCGAATAGGACGCTCGGGGCACACTCTCGGGGCTGCAAGCCGTGGGATATTCGTTCCAACATTCCGGGATGATGCGATGGAGATTGCCGCGATTGTTGCGGCAATGCGAGCCGGCGAGGTTGAGCCAACGCGAGTAGTGCAGAACGCTCTGGATGTGCTCGCTCAGGTCATCGTAGCGGCTGCGTCGGTCGACGACTGGATTGCGTCGGAACTTTATGTGCTGGTGCGACGTGCCTATCCGTATCATCGCCTCACACAGGCTGCGTTCGACGAGGTATTGTCGATGTTGTCGGGGAAGTATCCGGCGGATATCGCCAGCGAGCTGGAGGCACGAGTCACCTGGGATCGGGTGACGGGGCGGGTCAGCGCGGGCCGATCTGCGCGGATGACGGCCGTGATTTCCGGTGGCACAATCCCCGATCGCGGCCTGTACACGGTGAATCTGCCGGACCGCACGCGGCTGGGCGAGCTCGACGAGGAATTCGTGCACGAATCGCGGGTGGGCGACGTGTTTCAACTCGGGTCGACGACGTGGCGAATTGCGGCCATCGAGCACGATCGCGTAATCGTTCATCCAGCGCCGGGAATGGCGGCGCGGATGCCTTTCTGGCACGGCGAATACGGCACTCGATCGCTCGAACTGAGTCACCGTGTGGGTGCATTGAGACGGGAGATAGCGGCTGGAGCGGACCTGCCAATGCTCGAAAAGAATTATGGATGCGACGCCGCGACATCCACCTCGCTTCTGCATTACGTCGGTGCGCAGCGCGCTGCAACAGGAATAGTTCCCGACGATCGCAACATCGTGGTCGAACAATTTCGTGATGAGACCGGCGCGGTTCGCGTGGTAATTCACGCGGCGTTCGGTGGCCGGGTGAATGCGCCCTGGGCCATGGCTCTGACGCAGCGCGTCAGGGAGACGCTGGGTGGAAGCGACGTGCAGGTACAAACGACGGATGATGGCATAATGCTGCGGCTGCCCAGTCTCGGCAGGCCTGTTCCGGTAGCATCGCTGATGGGACTGTCGTCGAAGGAAGCGCAACTTCTGGTGATGGAGGAGATTGGCGCGACATCTCTCTTCGGAGCGCGCTTCAGAATGAACGCGGCGCGTGCGCTGCTGTTACCCCGGGGAAATCCGCGCCGGCGCATGCCACTCTGGCTTCAGAGATTGAAGGCGCTCGATCTTCTCCAGACTGTGAGTCAGTTCCCGAGCTTCCCGATTCTCGTGGAAACGTATCGGGACGTACTGCAGGACGCCTTCGATATGGATGGTCTTTTCAGTGTACTGAATGGCATCGAGGGAGGAACGATACAAGTGCACATCGTCGAGACCCTGGTTCCATCTCCATTCGCGGCCAGCCTGCAGTTTGGTTTCGTAATGGACTGGATGTACGGAGACGATACTCCGCGCGCGGAACAGAGAGCAGCGTTGCTCTCACTCGACCGGTCTCTTCTCGATGAAGTAATGGGAGAGGAGGCCGGGGACGACATTACGCTCGACACCATCATTCAGATCGTCGCGGAACGCGGAGGCTATGCTAAGGGACGGCGGGCGCGAAGTGTCGACGATCTTGCTCATCTGCTCGACAGGGCGGGCGATCTCACGGCAGACGAGCTACGCGCCCGTGTAGCCATGCCGGATGAGGGAGTGCGAGGAGATCCTTTCGGCGAACTGATGAGCCAGGGACGGGTTATGGCTATTCCCTTTTCGACCTCCGAGGGAGCCCGGTGGAGGTCGATCCTCGTGGAAGCATATCCGCGATACGTGTCGGCATTCGGGTCTGAGGCGATGGCCCGGGTTCGTTCTGGTGCTGGGCAAGGCGCCGGCGATTCTGGAGGCATGAGCCCCGGGGCTGCCGTTGAGGAAGTGGACGCAGGCGACCTCGTGCCGGCCGTCCTGCTGACCGGAGCGATGACGACGGCGGCGGCGCGACGGGAAATTCTCGCGAGATATCTTGCTTTGAGCGGGCCGGTGTCGGTGGAGGAGATTGCCGGAAGGTACGGTTGGGAACATGCGTGGATCGAAGCGCGTCTCACGGAATGGCAGCGATCAGGGAAACTGGTACGGGGGAAGTTTCGGCGGGATTTTCCGAATCCCGAGTGGTGCAGCAGGCGGGTTGCGGAGGTTGCGCGGCGCCGGGCACTCGCAGCGTTGCGGAGGGAGATCGAGGCCGTCGACCTGCCGGTCTTCGTCGAGCTGATGCAGCGCTGGCAGCACGTTGAGCCCGGCGAGCGCCTCAGCGGAGTGGAGGGCGTCGCGACGGTGATGCGGCAGCTTTATGGATTTTCCCGTCCGGCGCTGAACTGGGAGCGCGATTACCTGAGAGCGCGGGTGTCGGGATATCAGCCGCAATGGCTCACGCAGTTTGCTGCGGGGGGTGAAGCTGTATGGGTTGCGGAGGTCAGTTCCAAATCGGAGACCGGAGTTCTCGCATTGTCCCGCTTGCGGTTCTTCGAAAGAGGGACAGGTGCATTATGGCTTCCGTCCGATGACGAGGATGAAACGGACGTGCGTTTAAGCGAAAACGCTCGATCGGTACGGGCTGTCATCGAACGTGATGGGGCCTCGTTTACTTCGGAGTTGGAGCTTGCAACAGGTTTGACGAACCTGAGTGTGAAGGAGAGCCTGCGTGAGCTTGCGGCGGCCGGCGATATTACCAACGACACCATCGATGCGCTCAGGGAGATCATCAGATGGCGGCCAGTCAAGCCAGTCGACACACGCGATGCCACCAGCTGGCTGCCGCCGGAATTCACTCCGTCGGCCAACAGACCGATCACTCAGCGCCGGCCCAATGTGCGCCGTCTTCCAAAATGGTCGCGCCCCGATCGGCCGGGCGCTCCGGGCGCTCCGGGTGCTGCGGGTGCTGCGGGAAGGGGCTGGGCGGGAAGATGGTCACTTGTGCGGAGGGGCGGTAACCTGGGCGCTCAGTTAAACGAAGGGGCGAAAGCGACACGGATTGCGCGACAGTGGCTCGACAGATACGCGATAGTATCGCGTGAGTGTTGGCGTCGAGAGCGGCCGCCGGTCTCGTGGAGGGCGGTTTACCAGGAGCTCAAACGACTTGAATTCAGGGGTGAAGCCAGACGCGGTTACTTCGTGCGGGGGCTCAGCGGGGCACAGTTTGCGACGCCACAGGCCATAGAACTATTGCGGGCAATTGCTGGTGAAGATGCGGATGAAAAACCCTTTGTGGTGATTGCTGTGAGCGATCCCGCGAACGTGTACAACTTTCCGGTGGATATTGTCGATCGGGATCCACTGTCCAGGCCGCGCGGTTCGGGTGCCTTGCTCGTAACTCGAGGGGGCCGCGTGGCGTTATCGGTCGAAGGGCGTGGCCGGCGGGTGGTGATAGCTGAATGGATGCGAAAGGAAGACGTTGATAGCGCCAAGGCGGTACTCGCCGACCACCTGAAGGGCGAGCGGGGCGCGCGCTATCTGATGTTACCGGATATCAGACCGACCTAGCGCGGCGCGCACTGCTTCTCGCATTGCGATGACCGCTTCCTCGCGCGCGGCTGGCACGTCGTCCCGGATGTGAAGCTCGATTCCATCCGCGACCGGAGCTCTGCGCCAGGTGTGCGTCTGGCTGTCCTCATTCATGACAGTGTTGTCGGCGCCCGAGTTGAGGGCGGGTGCGAGAGATGTCGCAATGCGGCGTTCGAGAACGTCGCCGGTGAGGTCTTTCATCTCTCCCTTGATCTTTTCCAGACTCTGGCCTTCGCGTTGCCGGATCTTGATCGACAGGAGTTGAAGCAGGTGGCGGTAGTTGTACGTTGCCGCCGTTCCGGTGCCTTCGGGCCGGTCGAGCAATCCGTTGGCGACGTAGAACCTCACCGAGCGCGCGCTCGGTGCAGCGCGTGCGGATGCGTTGGTGGGCCGCATGCCGGCCGCGTCAACCAAAGCGGTTACGTGTGCGGCAAGGCCTCGGGCGTTCCAGGGAGCGTGACGGGAGTGAGCGCGGAGGAGAGTGACAGGCGATTCAGCCATGTGGATAGGATAACGTTAAAGTCATCGGGTCGCTCATCGTGTGGCAGGTCGCCAGCGGGCGAGAGAACCGACATCTGGAAATCGGGCTTGAGCGAGCGGAAGCCGCGAAACTCCTCCAACGGCGCGGCTGATCCTTCCTGGCCCCATATCAGCAGTGCGGGCTGGCTGAGGCGTCGGAGTGCATTGTGAACGTCGATGTTGAGTTGCCCGGTGAAAAACGCCGCCGGCGCGTGCCGCGCGCCCCGCTGATGTGAGGCCCAGTAATGGATGTCGACCAGCTCTTTGGTGACGATAGTGTCGTCTGCGTAGGTCTTCTCGAGATATGCGGTAATGTTGCGGCGGGACACAAGCGCATTGAACATCGCTGTGCCGACGATTGGTGCGTCGACGGCGAGGCGTCCCGCTTCGCCCCCAACCCCCGACACTTTATTGAGCCGTACGAGACCGGTCGGCGCGATCAGCGCGAGCGCCGGAAACCGCTGTGGATCGCGTGCGGCGAGCACGATTGCATACGCACCGGAAATGGAGGACGCGACGAGAATGCACGGTTCGCCTATCACCTGGTGCACAAAGTCGGAGATGAGCGATATGTAGAGACGCGCCGAATAGCGGATCGCAGGGCGGTCGGAGCGCCCGAAGCCAAGCAGGTCGATCGTATAGACCGTGTTACCCCGCGCCAGGTGGTCGACGTTGTCGATCCATTCGTACGACCACGCTGTCGCATTGATGCCATGCAGCAGAAGAAGGGGAGGTCCTTCGCCTCTCCTGGTGAAGGCGATGCGCCGGCCGCGCCATTCGAATCCGCCTTCTTCACCACCGATGAGGTTGGTGAGCTTGTCGATGTCCTTCCGGGCAAACGCGTTGTATGCGGCGGCCGCGCCCAGAAGCGCACCCCCTGACATGAGTACCTTTCGCCACCGACTATCGCTGTTGTCCATCTGGCCTCAGTGGAGTCGCGGCCCGGTCGTGTGAATGACACGCCCGGGCTGCGAGATACCGCAGGGAATGCAAGGGATTACCTCCGGCCGCTCCGGGAGCCACTGCGTCCGGTCTTTCCGGCACTGCCGGTTTTCCTGCTGCCAGTGTTTTTGCGAGCGGATGCCACGGACTGGGTCTTTCGCGCGGAAACCTGGCTCCCGCCCCGCGCTGCGGAGGTTTTTTTCGCGGTTCCGCTTCTCGATTCAGTGGCGCCTTTTCGTGCCGTGGATTTCGTCGCGCCGGATTTCTTTGCGCCGAGTTTCCTGGGTGTGCCCTGCTTTGTAGCTGTTTTTTTGCCAGTTGGTCTTGACGGTGCAGACTTCGATTTACTGGCAGAGCTTCCTTTTGTCGCAGACTTGCCTGCTGAACTCCCGGCAGATTTGCCGGTTGCCGACTTACCGGTTGCCGACTTGCCGGTTGCCGACTTGCCGGTTGCCGACTTGCCGGATGCTAGTTTGCCGGATGCCGGTTTGCCGGATGCCGGTTTGCCGGATGCCGACTTGCCTGCAGCCGACTTACCTGCAGCCGACTTACCTGCAGCCGACTTACCTGTCGACTGTCCGCCTGACTTTCCAGCCGCCGACGACGATTTTCGTCCTCTGGACTTTGCACCGCCGTTTGCGGAAGCGGCATCACGCGCTGCAGGCGCATCGGACGCTTCCTCCGAATCAAGATCATCCTCATCGCCATCCGAGTCCGCGCTGGATTCCGCAAGCGCCGCACCAGCCTCGGCATCCCCTCCTGCGACATCATCGTCGAAAAGAGAAGTCTCACCAGCGGCGGCATCATTCGCGGCGTCACGCGGCGTTCGTGTAGTAGCCATCAGCTGCTTCTCCCGATTCGCGGCGGTAGACCCTTTTGGACGGCCTCTGCGGCCGCGCGGAGCCCCGCCCCCGAAAACATCTTCCTCTTCCTCTTCTTCCTCAGCGTCCTCACCCTCAGTGGTCGTCGTCTCTTCGTCGTCATCTTCGTCGACCTCTTCCGCGCTGTCCCATAGACGATCGCTGTGATCCTCATTGATGGCCCAGCCACCGTTCTCTTCGTCTTCCTCGTCATCGTACGACCGTTTCCGGCGCCCAAATCCACCACCGCCTCCGCCACCGCCGAGATCGTCTGATTCATCATCGTCGGCCATTCTGTACGGCCGTATCATGTCGTCACCGCTCGGCATACCGGTCTCCCGTTAACTGTTTCATTTTCTGTCTGATTCGCCTGGATGTTCGTGTTTGGCCGCGCACGCTGCACGACGCGTGCCTTGTGACGTGCCAAACTCCTTGTAACTCCATCATTCACACCGAATACGTCAACAGGGCAACCACGTCAAGCCCATGAGCCATCTTCCACGAATTCGACACTCACCGGCCGCGTGATGATACCTGCCGCCACCCCGCGCTCCAGAAGCAATCTGACGGCCTCACGCCCGCGGTCGCCGTAATCGAGTGTCCAGTCATTCACATACATGCCGACGAAAGTATCTGCATCAGACCGGTCGAGGCCGCGCGCATATTGCATCGCATGATCGAGCGCACTTGCTCGATGGTCAAGGCCATACGCGATGCTGTCACGCAGGTGGCCGGAAACAGCACGCTTGAGATCACCGCTCAGATCCTTGCGGATGACATTGCCCCCAAGTGGGAGAGGTAACCCGGTCTCGGCGTACCACCACTCGCCCATATCGGCAACGAGGTGAAGACCTTGTGCGGCATACGTCAACTGACCTTCGTGGATGAGCAGACCCGCATCGACATCGCCGCGCAGGACGGCATCGTCGATGGCGTCGAACGCCATGAACACCGCATCGAATTCAGGCTCGTAGAGCCGGAGCGCGAGATACGCGCTCGTGAGCGGCCCGGGGACAGCAATCCGGGTTCCCCTGATCTGAACCTTCGTCATGGGCGACCTGCTGACCAGGCGGGGGCCATAGCGATCGCCCATCGATGCACCATGCGGCAACAATGCGTACGCGTCGGATAGATACGCATATGCGTGAATGGATACCGCGGTCACCTCGAGCTCAGCCCGTAGTGCACGCTGGTTCAACGTCTCGATGTCCTGGAGCTCATGGACGTACTCGATGCCGCCGGTATCGATTTTTCCAGCGGCTAGCGCATAGAACATGAACGCATCGTCAGAATCGGGACTATGGGCAAGATGAATGGTCGTTCCTGCGTATGGCTCAGTCATTCCGTGCGCCGGCGGTGCGACGAGCGATGGCCATGGCGCTGGTAATATCGTTGTCATGTCGCAGATACTCCGGCAACCGCTTCGCGGACTCGGAGGTGAAGGCAGCAAGAAGCCGCGCTTCGTACGACCTTCGTGCGGCGGTATCGTTTTTCAATGCCGCCAGGCGCGCACTGAGGATGAGGCCGAGGAGGTGCGTTGGGTTTTTCTGGAGGATGGTATCCGCCTGGGCGCTTGCGAGCGGCAACGCTCCTGCTACTTCGGCGATCTGCCCCATATCATATCGCTGATCGGCATCCAGTGGCGACAGCAGCCGATAGGCTTCGATTGCCATGGGAGCAAAAAACTGTACGCTATCGGTCTTGCCCTGACTATTGAGGGTCATTACGCGGTTGAAGAGCCGGTCGGCGCGTTCCTGCGGAGACAGACTGGAGATGTCGGGTCCGCGAATCGCCGCTTCGCCTGGTGCGCCTGGCGTGGCAGCGCCGCGGTCATCGAGTCCTGCCTGAGGCAGTGCGTTTACTGGCGCATCGAGACTGCTGCCCCTCGCTGCATTGAACCTGTTTCCACCAAGGAAAGCGAGCAACACCACGAGGGCGATGGCGGCGACGATCCACGGTAGCGACGTGCTGATCCCGCCACTCGTTGCAGCACCCGGGCGAGCAGGAGTCGCAGCTACAGGGGGGGCCGTACCGGCGGCGCGGCCACAGCGGTGACAGAATTTTGACCCGGGAGTGAGGGGCGTCTCACAACCGGCGCAGGTTGCTCCTTCACGCAGTGATCCGCAGTTGGCGCAGAAGCGTCCCGCGCCCGGCGCTGAACATGCTGGGCAGACGGCTTCAGGAGTTGTCGGGGTCGTCATGCGCTACAACCTACCCAAGGCACGTCGCGCGCGGTTTGCCACGTCTCGCATCAGATGAATGCAGACTGAATCCAGTGGACGAGGCCAGAGAGCCATAGGTGCAGAAAGATTGCAGATATAGCACAAAATTATTGTCAAACCATCGAACTAGCGGAGCAGCAAGTGGCTAAAAGGCGTCGTATCATGCATAAACGGTACATTTTCCTTGACGTTGTGCGTGTCTGGTCGGTAGTTTGACTGTGCCTGAATTGCCGCGTTTCCTCAACCCGAGACAGCCGTGCCGACAAAACCCCGTAGGATGCCGCCGGATACCACTGGTGCCAGCAAGAAGGAGATTCTCGATCTGGCTGCAAAGTGCAACGTCCGATTCCTGCGATTGCAGTTTACCGACATTCTTGGCGTCAACAAGAATGTGGAAATACCGCGGTCGCAGTTTGGAAAGGCACTGGATGGCGACATGATGTTCGATGGCTCCTCTATCGAAGGATTCGTGCGCATCGAGGAGTCGGACATGCTCCTGGCTCCGGACATGAGCACGTTCCAGGTGTTTCCCTGGGGGGACCCGGAAAACCGTGTGGCCCGCCTGATATGCGACATCAACACCCCCGACGGTGAGCCATTTGCCGGCGATCCCCGGCGGGTTCTTCGGCGCCAGCTCGACCGTGCGCGTGATATGGGATTCTCGACGATGAATGCGGGCATGGAGGCGGAGTTCTTCATGTTCAAGAAAGGCCCCGACGGCGAGGCAACCACGACTACGCACGATGTTGGTGCGTACTTCGACCTGGCGCCAGTCGACCTCGGCGAAGACGCGCGCAGGGCGATCGTCGACGTGCTCGAGCAGATGGGGTTCGAGGTCGAAGCGGCGCATCACGAGGTGGCGCATGGGCAGCACGAGATCGACTTTCGTTACGCGGATGCGCTGAAGACGGCCGACAACATTGCGACGTTCAGATTCATAGTGCGTCATGTTGCACAGCAGTTCGGACTGGCAGCGTCGTTCATGCCGAAGCCGATTTTCGGTCAGAATGGAAGCGGCATGCACACTCACCAGTCGCTTTTCAAGGGAAAAACCAACGCGTTCTGGGACAAGGACGCTCAGTGGGAACTTTCGGCGACCGCGCTCAATTACATCGGCGGCCTCCTGCAGCACGCCCGTGGGTTTTGCGCAATCACCAACCCACTTGTGAACTCCTATAAGCGGCTCGTGCCCGGGTACGAAGCACCGGTGAATGTCGCGTGGTCGATGCGCAATCGTACTCCGATGATCCGCATTCCCGACCGACGGGGGCTGGGCACCCGTGTCGAGCTGCGCATTCCCGATCCAGCGGCAAACCCGTACCTCGCACTTGCGGTTCAACTCGCAGCGGGCCTGGATGGCGTCGAAACGAAAGCCGATGCGCGGGAGCCCGTCAACACGAACATCTGGGAAATGTCGCACCGCGAGAAACGCCGGTTGAAGATCGATGACCTTCCGCACAATCTCGAGGAAGCGTGCAACGAGCTGGAAAAAAACAGCGTGATAAAGGGAGCTTTAGGCGAGCACATCACGAGCAACTTCCTCGCCGCCAAGAGAATGGAGTGGGAGGAATACATCACGCAGGTATCGCAGTGGGAGCTTGATAATTACCTCGCCAAGTATTGATCGACGACCGCGAATGGCGGGTGCGCCATTCCCCTCGTTTGGTGGATGGCGCACCGATTTGCGCGAAAGGCAATCGATTTTCAGGAGCGACATTTACGGGGGCAGGCGTTTGGCGTCGCAATTCGCCGCATGGTAGATTCGAGCTCAATGAATCCGCCAGAGCCCGAACTGTCGTATCCACGTGAGATGAGATCAAACGCCGATGATGTGGCGCTGATCAGACGCATGTGCGATTCGGATGAAACTGCTCTCGGTGCGCTTTACGACCGTTGGTCGCGTTCGCTCTACTCGCTCGTCGTGCATCTGTTGAATGATTCCGATGAGGCGGAGGATGTAGTGGAGGAGACCTTCTGGCAGGCCTGGCGAAAGGCTTCTTCCTACGAGCCTTCGAAGGGCGCGGTTTCTACCTGGCTTCTGACCATTGGTCGCCGAAAGGCGCTCGACCGGATTCGAGCGAAGCGCAGACAAAGGGAAGATCCGATCGGGCGCGACCGCATTCTTGCGGACATGGCGTCGCCCGGGCAGGACCCATCACAGCATGCGGAGGGGTCGGAGCTCCGCGTACACGTCGCAGCGGCTTTACGGGAATTGCCCGTCGAGCAGCGCGAGGTGCTGGAGCTGGGATACTTCAACGGTTTGAGTCAGACGGAGATTGCCGACGTCACTGGCCAGCCGCTGGGAACGGTAAAAACGCGAATGCGTCTTGGAATGCAGAAGCTCAGGGAGCCGCTATCAATGCACCGCGGGAGAACGGAGTGACAGAACTCAGCCACGAGGAGGCGTACTCCGAGCTGGCCGCCGTCGCGCTCGATGCTGGACAAGTCGAGATCGCCGATGCCGTTCGCGCGCATGCGTCGGTGTGCCCGGAATGCGGGCCCGAGCTGGCTTCGATGGAAGCGACCATGGCGCTGCTCGGGCAGCTGGTGCCTCATAGTGAAATGAGTCCCGGCCGGAGTGCAGGGGTTCGTTCCCGTCTCATCGTGCGCGCCGGAAGTGAGCGAAAAGCACGGGCCGCATCGGGCCGCAAGCCCGATCTTTTACACGGAGTCGCGAGTCTGGCGGGTCAGGGTCACAGGGTATCGCCGACGTCGTCGCAAGCAGCTGCGCCGGAAGCCCGCATGCAGCAACCTGTGCGGCCGATCCGGCAACCCGGTAACGAGCGGGGTCCGGCATCCCGCACGAACTGGCTCGCGATTGCCGCAACACTGCTGCTGGCGGCGGCAAGCGCGCAATTGTTCCGGGTGACCGCTGATCGCAATGCGATGCGCGATCAGCTCGCGGCCCGCGGCGGCGATGCCACGCGCGCGGACAGCCTTGCGGCATCGCTGGCCGAGTCGAATGCGCTGGTGGCGGCGATGACCGGCTCGGACGTGAAGGTTGTTTCGCTGGCCAGCGAATCAGCCCGGCAGCCGCAGGCGCAGATGTTCTGGAACCGCGCGTCGGACGATTGGACGATGATAGCATCCGGTCTTCCGTCTCTGAAGCCCGGCCGCACGTACCAGGTATGGCTCGTCACCGACAGCGCAAAGATTTCTGCGGGCACCTTCGAACCTGATGCTCGGGGACGGACTGTTCTGCGTGCCAAATACGCGCTCGATCGTAACGCGCTGCGCGCGGTCGCTATTACCGACGAGCCGGCCGGGGGTGTACCTGCTCCTACAGGGGCGATGGTGATCGTGGGTGCCGCTACCCCGTAATTTTTTTCTTCAGCAGTAATTCGGCTCAGGCCGCAATTGCTCTGGCGCGCGCCAGGCAATAATCGAAGTAGTCGAGGCTCGTATCCGCTCGCAGAATCAACCCCTCCGCTATACCAACCCGCGCTGCCGGGTGCTCGCGAACCTGCGGCTCGATCACATGGGCGAGCCATCCTTCAGCATGGCCGATGTCGATGATCGCGTGAGCGCCATAGTAAATCATCGTTTTCTTTTTCATTCCCAGGCGGATTGCGCCATGCACAAGACGCGTGCAGCGCTGCGGTGCCAGTAACTCGACTGCACCGAGGGTGCCCTGAGCGCGGAAGGCATTGCGGCGGGATATGCAGCTCCAGAGCATCACGTTCACACCCGACAACACCTGCCAAGGGAGCTGCATCGCGTCTGGCGGGATGAGGTCCAGGCCCTCGATCAGAGTATGGAAGAGGTGGGTGTGTACAGCGTGACTGCGACCCTTGCCCATCTCGTCCCAGTAATTCGTGGCCATCTCCATTTTGATTTCGCCACGGGTTCCAACCTGTGCAAGCGCGACCAGATCGTCGAACGCTGCTTCACCGGCGCATTCCATTTCAAAGAACCACTTGAGCTGAGCGCGCGTTGCATCGCTGGCGACGAAGCCGTAGAGGTCGTGTTCGTACAGTGGATGACTGAACGCCGCTGCACGATACCACGCAGCAAATGCTCCCGGCTCCAAGGGCAACGCATCGGCGGAAAGATTGTGCGATGCATTCGCCCGCCGCAGCATGTCGCGCTCCCATGGCTGCTCGAGCTCCCTGATCAAGCGGCAGGGCAACGGATGAAACTGGTTTTCGAGACCGGAATCACCGGGTAAACGCATATGCTGTTGATAGAGAACCAGAAGTGATCTGTGCAGACTGGCGCGAGCGCCATGATCGATCCACGAATCGGTATGGCGGCGTGTGGATTGCGTGGCGGGATACGCGAGTGCAGCCAGCCGCCGGGCGGTAAGAACCAGCTCATCTTCGAGGCCCGGGTTCAAGCCCAGCAGTGCGTCGAGATCGGGATCCCCGAGCAGGCCCTGCAAACGTTGCGCAAAAGTTTCCGCTGAATCCGAGGCCGGGGTTGCCGGCTGCAGGAGAAGCGGAACCGTGGGCAGTTCAATCGACTTCAGCATTGAGTTTAACCCGGAGAATAAGACGGTCCGCCTGGGAGCGGTGCGCCGTTTGCATTTGACGACATCCACTCGGAAGCTTTGCAAGACATGCGCCTCCTCTTTATCTGAAAACGATCCCTCGTGCCGTATCGATTTGGCAGGCCCGTTCCGCCGTCCCGTGAACTTCCGTCCCTGATTGCGGAAGCCGGCCGACTGCGCGCATTCCGGCCTCCATTCCGGTTCACGTCGTTCTTCTCTCCTGAGGATACGCTGCTGTGCCAGTGTGCATCCGAGGCTGCCCTATCCCACGCAAGGTCGCGTGGCCCAGCCTCACGGAATGGCACCGAGCGAACGAGGATAGCCGAGCTTACGTCCGGCAGCGGACTGGTGGGGCTGCACCTTCTCAGGGTCGAGCGCAACAGCGCATTGCTCGGATTGGACATCGACGCCGGGGCGGCGACGACCGCAACTGAAAATGCATCGTTCCTGGGGCTCTCCGACCGGGCGCGTTTCAAGTGTGCAGACCTGTGGTCGACCAGCACGACGGAGATGCTGCTTGCAGACCGGCCGCATCTCATTGTATGCAATCCGCCGTACATTCCGGAGCCTCCCGGGGAGCGGCTGGCAATGGAAGCTGGATCGGGAGCTGACGGGACCGCGCACCTGCTTTGTGCGCTGCGGATTGTGCGCCGTGTGAAACCGCGGGCACTCGCGCTGTCGTGGTGCAGCCTTTCGGACCCGGCCCGGATCGTCGCTGAAGCTGCGCGCTGCGGTTACAGGTTGAATTCTCTGTTTGTCGTGGCGATAGCGGATGGTGAATACTCCGGATCGGTGCACGGGTATCTGCGTACGCTTCAGACCGCCTATCTGAACGATCATCATGACACTATTTCAGTGGCCGCGCCGGATGGTGCTGCGCGGTTTGTTTACCTGCTGATGGCGGGTGAATTCTCGCTCGAGAAGACGAATGAAGATGCTGGCGGATCGGCAGCAGCGGCGGTAGAGGCGCTGTGCTCCCGGTTCGCGCGCACTGGCATTGCGGCGCTGGTCAAACCCTCGGCGCCGTTTGCCATCCGCACGTCGCTCCTCGACAGATGGGACGAGCTGAGGTTGCGTGCTTTTCTGCATGGTCCAATTGAGTCCATGGCGACAGCCTCCCGGTGAGATTCCTGGGGGTCGGCGAGACGGTCGACCTGGGTGACATGTACCTGCGTCTTCAGGCCGGCGGTCACGATGTCAGGGTACACGCCTCCGATGTCAACTCGCAGGATGTCATGCAGGGAATGCTGGAATTCACCGCTGACTGGCAAAACGAGCTGGGATGGATCAGGGCGGCTGGTCCGGACGGCATCATTCTTTTCGAGACCGCATCATCCGGCGCAATCCAGGACGGTTTACGCCGGGAGGGATACAACGTCGTCGGAGGCAGCGAACTCGGCGACCGGCTCGAGACCGATCGCGAATATGGCCAGTCGATGCTCAGAGGTGCAGGCCTTCAGACCGCGATCAGCCGAACGTTCGAGAGCTTCGATGACGGAATCACGTTCACGAGGTGCAATCCCGGGCGCTATGTATTCAAGCTCAACGGATCGAGTTGGGCATCAACCCGGGCCTATGTCGGCCAGACCGATGATGGAACCGATATGGTGGCCCTGCTGACGGCGTCGCGGAATAACTGGACCCCCGACGAGGCGCCGAATTTCGTGCTGATGGACCACGTTTCAGGTGTGGAAGTGGGAGTCGGAGCGTTTTTCAATGGCGAGGAGTTCCTGTCGCCGCCCAATCTCGACTGGGAACACAAGCGTTTTTTTCCGGGCGATATCGGCGAATTGACCGGCGAGATGGGAACGGTCGTGACATATCGCGGGGGAGAGCGAATTTTCGATGCCAGCCTGGCGAGAATGGCGCGACCGCTGAGGGAGTCCGGGTACTGCGGCTATATCAATCTGAACACTATTATAAACGCCGACGGCATCTGGCCGCTGGAGTTCACTTGCAGATTCGGATACCCGGGATTTCCGATTCTCGATGCGTTGCACCACGATACATGGGACACCATACATTCTTCTCTGGTAGCGCGCGACTCCCTTGAGATCAGAACGTCCGATGGCTATTCAGTCGGCGTGGTCATCACGGTTCCGCCGTTTCCATATTCCGACGGCTACGCTGAACTGGGCAAGGGAACGCCGATATGCTTCCGTGAGCCGCTGGCCACGGCGGAGCTCGATGCCGTTCATTACGGAGAAGTGACGATGAGCAACGGCCAGCTGGTCGCGGCCGGGATGGTCGGCTACATCATGGTCGTGACCGGCACCGGCGCCTCCGTCGAAGATGCGAGAACGCAGGCATATGGACGCGTTGATAAGGTCGTCGTTCCGAATGCACGCTACCGGAACGATATCGGCATGCGACTGATGAATCACGATTATGCCTGCCTGAGAGAGCTGGGTTGGCTGGGCTGACCGCGCGGGCCGGCGTCGAGGCAGAAGCAGTAAAGAGGCTCGTAAGTGGCATCGAAGCTCCGGCGATGCGTGAGATTCTCGAGCGCTGCCTCGGAGGCGAATTGTCACCGGCGGTAGCGGTGATGCAAATGCTGATCGAAACCGAAGACGCGGCTGCCGTGCAGTCGGCAATCGACAACATTACTGCTCGTGCCGCGAATCTTTCACGTTCAAATGACAGCCTTCTGCGGGACAGAGTGGATGAGTTGACGCAACTCGTTGTCGACAATGCATCAGGTTGCGACAGGATCGTGGAAATGCTGCGATCCAACATGGACTCGCCTTCGCCAGCGCGTTCTGTCGACGATGGAATTGCGTTCTGTGAAAGGTTGTTCGACTGGTCCGTTCAGCAATCGGAAGAAGCCAGTGTTGCGCTCTATTCGCTCGGCAGTCCCGAGCTGCTCGAGCGCGCAACGCAGGAAATCACGTCGTATCTCGAGAGTGCGGGCGTGATTGCGGCAGACCGGGTGATTCTCGACATAGGGTGTGGAATCGGGCGCCTCGCAGTCGCCCTGGCGCCGCGCGTCCGCGAGGTTTACGGTATCGACGTGTCTGCGCAGATGATCGGGGCGGCGGAACGACGGTGCCTGCCGTTTTCGAATGTGCGGCTGATAAAGGGCGATGGCCGGAATCTCGGTCCTTATGACAACGCGAAGTTCGATGCGGCAATTGCGGTGGACACCTTTCCCTATCTCTATCAGTCCGGGATGACGCTCGTTTCAGATCATTTCGCCGAAGTTGCACGAGTCGTGAAACCCGGGGGCGACTTCGTCATCCTCAACTTTTCGTATCGCGGGCTCGATGACGCCGACAGGTCTGATGTGAACCGTCTTGCTTCGGAAAATGGTTTCAGCGTCATATGCGGGGGCGAACGACCATTCATGATGTGGAACGGCCTTGCATTCCGGCTAAGACGGCTGGGCTGAGGTTCCTACGCCTTTTCGGTTAGTGCGCCAGGCTCGGGTGCTGGTTGCTCATCCGCCTGGATCTCGGGAGCACCCCGCTGTGAATACCGCTGAATCGCCTCGAGCGTCGCCATGCAGAATCCCGCCCACGCCAGTCCGATCGTTGCTCCGGCCAGCACGTCCGACGGATAATGCACTCCGAGGTACATCCGGCTGGCACAGATGAGAATGATGATGACTGCGGCGATCATCAACGTGATCCAGCGTGCCCAGACTCGTTTGTGCAGGCGCGCGGCAAGATACGCGACAGTGCTGTAGACGATTGCTGCACTCATCGCGTGGCCCGAGGGGAAAGATGAGGTTGCCGCGTGCGTGCCCCACTCGAAGACCTGCGGCCTCGGCCGTTCGAAGAAAAACTTCAGCGCGGTATTCAGGAAAAGTCCCCCGGCGGTCGCCACCAGTAGAAGCAGCGCCGAATACCTGTGACGGGTGAGAGAGAGAAAGAGCGCGGCAATGCCGACAATCGTCATCACCACTATGCCTGTGCCGAGTGCCGTGACCTCGAGCATCAGGGAGTCCATCAGTGGCGTGTGCTGGCGACCCAGCCACCGGAGTAATGCCTCGTCGAAGGCCTGAGTGCTCCCCTCCATGACGGTCTGAGCGAGTTTGCCGAAGAGTATCGTCCCAATCGCGGCAATGATGATACCCGCCACCAGAAACACACCGAGCCCACCGATGGTGCTTCCGGCGCGGACCACCGTGCGGCGAAGAAGCTGAAAGAGCGGATCCCACCGCATTCTCAGCTGGGCAGGATGCCATTTGCGGGACTCAGGATTCAAGGGCATGCGTGACATGGTTGCAGGGAAGAGCCCGGTTCATACCTTCCGACCGCATATGACGATTCCGCTGCGCCGGTCGCTGACGACATTGACACTGGTATTCGTGATGTTTTTCAACGTATCGGGCGGTGCGTTCACCACCGAATCGCTGATCGTCAGTGCCGGACCCGGGCTCGGGCTGCTGATTCTCATTCTCATTCCGCTGCTGTGGTCGCTGCCCGAGACGCTGATCGTCGGAGAGCTTGCGAGCATGCTTCCGGAGGAGGGTGGTTACTACAGATGGGTGTATCGTGCATTCGGGCCCTTCTGGGCGTTTCAGAATGGGTGGTGGACCTGGATGTATTCACTGGTGGATATGGCGATCTATCCGGTGCTGTTCAATCAGTATCTCGCCTTCCTTGTTCCCGGCATCGACGCAACGGTTCAGTGGGTCATATCGCTGGCAGTGATCTGGACGGCGACCGCGATCAATCTACGTGGTGCGGGGAAAGTCGGTTCGGTGTCGGTAGTGACCGGCTTGTTCGTACTGCTCACTTTTCTCGCGCTGGCGATCGCCGCGGTTCCACGAATGACTCACGTTCCGTGGGAGCCGTTCAGCAGTGCGGGCGTCGGCGGACTTGGCGGGATAGGCGTCGGATTGTCGATCGCCTTGTGGAATTACATCGGGTGGGATAACGCATCCACGCTGCAGGGTGAGGTGAAGGATGCGTCGCGCAGCTATCCAAAAGCTCTCGCGATTACCCTGCCACTGGTTATGCTCGCCTACCTTGTTCCGCTTACCGCAGCCCTCGGGGCGAGCGACTGGACCCAGTGGCGCGAAGGCGGGTGGCCCGACATTGCGCGGATGTCGGCGGGCGTGTTCGGCGAACCGCTTGCGATCTGTCTCGCGATCGCCGGGATGTTGAGCGCGATGTCGCTCTTCAACGCGCTGCTGCTCGCATACTCACGAATTCCATTCGCGATGGCGCGTGACGGAATGCTGCCCGCGATGCTCTCGCATTCCGATTCGCGGGGTACTCCGCGCAACGCGATTCTGGTTTCAGCTGTCTGCTATTCGGCTTTTGCGCTCCTCTCGTTTGCGCACCTGGTGGTGGCCGATGTGCTGCTGTATTCGATGGCGTTGTTTCTGGAGTTCGGGGCACTGATAGCACTGCGAACGAAGGAGCCCAGGTTGCGCGGGGCGTTCCGCATTCCGCTCGGCACCGGTGGAGTCATCGTCCTGGCATCGCTTCCGGTAATGGTGCTGCTGCTGGTGACGGGTATAGAGCTGACAGACGGTGAGTATGGGGCGCCGGCAATCGCTGGAGCGCTGGGAGCGGCCGCGCTTGGACCGCTGGTTTACCGCGTGACTAGCGGGCGCCGGACGCGAGTTCGGTAAGCGAATCGCCGGTAATGCGGTAAGTCGACCATTCGCTCATCTGTTCGGCGCCGATGCTCTTGTAGAATCCGATTGCGAGGTCGTTCCAGTTCAACACGACCCACTCGAGGCGGCCGCAATCGCGCTCGATCGCCAGTTCCGCGAGTTTCGCCAGCAGGGCACGGCCCACCCCTTTCCCGCGGCCTTCGGGATTCACGTAAAGGTCTTCAAGAAAAATTCCGCGCTGCGCGAGGAACGTCGAGTAGTTGTGAAAAAAGAGCGCGAAGCCAACAGGCTTGCCATGCAGGCTGGCGATGATCACCTCGGCGGCCGGTGGCGAGGTGAACAGCGTTGCACGAAGCGTTTGAATCGAAGCGACACACATGTCGCGCATTCGCTCGTACTCAGCAAGGTTCCGAATGAAGTTGAGGATCAGCGGGAGATCGTCTTCCGTCGCCATCACGATATCAATTTTGTCTGTCATCGAGTCAGTCGTATTCGTCGGAGCCCTGTACCCAGATGAACCCCTGAGTGTCAATCATGTCCTTTGGATGCAGGTCGCGCATGTCCCTGCCTACTGTAGCCGCGAAATCGAGGAGGCTGCTATAGGTCTCCCAGTTGGGTCTCGAGCGATAACTGAAATCAAAGCCGTAGGCTGCGGCTGCGGCTTTGGTTACCATCGGCTTGAGAAAGATGTGGGCTTCCGGTTGAGCGATGAACCCGAAAACAGTGGTCACCGGCCAAGTCAGAACCCGCGTCTGGACGCGCGGCAGATCGGCGACGGCCGCGACCCATTGCTCAAATCTCAATTGCGGATCGCCAGTGGCGTGAAGGAAAGTGTACAGGCCCTGGGCGAACGCCCTGGCGCCATCGGGTGATTTGACAGCGTCCCGCAGCGCAATTTTTTCGAATGAGAAGAGCAGGTTTGTCCGGGACTCGATTGCGACCGCGCGTTTCGCTATCTCCGAAAATTCCTTGTTACTGAGGAGCGAGCTGAATTCCTCCCGGTCAAGCTCCTGAGCCCATCTTTCGTGCGCTTTCTGCTTGTAGCTGCGTTCCCAGTCGATGTAGGTCTCGTCTGCAAACCCGCCGGGAAAGAAGCGGAGAAATTTGCGGCGGCAGCGCTCGGGTCCTGACAGACGTGTCGGCACGGGTGATGGGGGACGCAAGACTTGCGCTTGAACGGGGTATTGGGGAAGGGTAAGTTGCGATTCACGGCGCCGTGGCCAAGTGGTAAGGCGGCAGACTGCAAATCTGCTATTCGTCGGTTCGATTCCGACCGGCGCCTCTGGTAAGTTGTTATTTGAGAAGATGTTAGCGGTTTGGGAATTCTTCCAGCTTATTTCACGTCAAAGACTGCGGGATAAATGCGTCGCAAGCCGTCAAACAGGCACCCGGTCAGGGTGTTTTTTTCTATGCGGCAACAGATGGCGCCACCGAGCCTGATAGTTGTGCCGCCGCTGCGTACCAACGGGGCATCGAAATCGTCGTCAGGGGCGAATCGGGCGTACACTTCTGTTTGGATGATATCGGAGTGCCCAAGCCACACCTTCATTCGTTCAAGGCGAACCCCGGAACTCACATGTGTTATGCGGTGCGTCGCTTGGACCTCGACTTTATCACTCCTCTCAGTGCTCGATTAACTAATGGTCTGGATCCGTCGTCGTGAGCGATAGCGGATCGCCAAAGGCGGTGGCCGCTTCTTCAAAGCTAACGCCGTGCTTCCGAAGATCGGCATCTGCCTTTCTTGGGTCCCAGCCATTAGCGAATCATTGAGTAAAGTTACACGTGAGACGAAGGTGGTGTCCTCGGGAACGAGTGGAGATCCGGTCAGAGATTCACACTCTAGTACCGCGGCACCACCTGAATTTCAACTAGACCTGGGACTCA
>JBBJNV010000018.1 GCA_037721215.1 Gemmatimonadaceae bacterium | reverse complement strand
TGGCCAGGGAGGGAATTGAACCCCCGACACGCGGATTTTCAGTCCGCTGCTCTACCAACTGAGCTACCTGGCCGGTACTGCACGCGGGAAAAATACCGCGGTCCGCAATGTAATTCTGGGTGGTTGGCGCAGGAACCCCTCGCGCTTTGGCGTGCGTAATGTCGATAACCCGGCGGAAATCCTTCCAGAACACCAAACACTCGTATCCAAAGTTTTTCATAGAACGGACGCGGCTAATATTCGAATGTGTCCAGAATAGAGGCCAACGCACCCCTGACGCTCGAGGGTCGTTATCCCCGGCCTGTGTTAACCCATAACGAATGTATCGCTACCGGCTGGTGTCGACCGTTGCGTTTGCAGTCGCCTGCAACTCCTCTGACCCGGGGTACGTCCCGCCGGTCAATGGCAGAACAGTCGCGGTAAGTCAGCTCGCTTCCAGCAACCAAGCTGGCGTGCAGGTAGCCATCACGGTGGACGACTTGCCATGGTCAGAGCCGTCTGCCAATGCGGAAATACGAAGCACCGCAAATACCCGGCTCATTCACACTCTTCGTCAGCGTCGTGCACCTGCGTCGCTGTTCGTGAATTGCGCAAAGGCCGGCAATGACATTCCAATTCTGAAAGAATGGCTGGCGCAGGGATTCGATCTCGGCAACCATACAGTGCGACACTTGAGCATCGACCAGGCAGGTGCGGCGGCATGGCTCGAGGACGTCCGCGCCTGCGACATACCGTTGCGCGCACTCATCGAAACGCTCATGTCACCATCGATAACTCCGAATACCTCATCGCCCACGCTTATCAGCGCGCCGCCCTGGCCAGCGACGCCGGCGCGAAGGCAGCGATGGCCGACCTTTACGTGACTCACGTGCGCTCCGCCTTCCGTCACGCACGAGAAGTGTCAAAACGGAAACTGAGCCGGGAAGTAGCAGACGTGCTTCGATGCTGAAGCCGCGCGCGTTCAATCTGCGCTTTCTGCGATGGTCTTACGGCAACCCAGACGCCGGACAGGAGACGCTGGGCGAAGCAAGCCCTTCCGTCGTGGTGCTACCTGACTTTCTGCGAAGCACGATTCCGCTCGATTCCAGCCTCGCGGGTAATCCGTTCTCGATACCGAACTCTACGATCTGCTCCCCGTAGCTCGGATTCTCCCAGCGTGCCATGAATCTTTCGCCATCCCAGTATTCGAGGGGAGCAGTGTGTCGCGGTCCAAACCACAGGGTGAGCCGTCCCTTGTCCGCGCGCACGACAGCATGCCCATACAGACTGTCGCTGTAGGTTCCGGCGTACCTGGAGAGCGAGCGCGGCATACGTGACCCTGCCTGCCGGGTCAAATACAATTTTTGCCGCGCATCCTCATCCACGCGCTGGTTATTTCGAGCCGCCTGGAGCAGACTCCCGCTCCAGTCAGCAGATGGCGCTTCCAGAATCCGGTCGAGCAGCCAGTTCCTCAGCGCGTCGGGAAGATCGTTCGCGAGCTCCTGATTCCCGCGATTCGAAAGCACGACAATTCCCGTGCGCTGATCGGGCAGGAGTGCCGCCTCAGAGCGGAACCCGTCAATCCAGCCACTGTGCCTCAACAGCTTGACTCCCCGGTAGTCCTGCACCGACCATCCCATGCCATATCCCATAAAGCGCACCCCGGGATACCTCACCTGCGACGTGGGTCTGACCAGGAATGGAACCTGAATCCGATGCATCTCAGCGAGCGAGGCCTGACTCAGAATCCGTTTCCCCTCGAATTCGCCGTTACCCAGCTGCATCCGTAACCAGTTCGACATATCCAGGACGCTCGCGTTTATCCCGCCACTTGGCGAGACATTATCGAGATTCAGCCGCGGGACGACCACAGTTTTGCCCTTGGACATTTCATGCGGTGCAGCCACATCGCTCATGGTTCGCAACTCACAAACACTGGTCTTGCTGCGCAGCATCCGCAGCGGGACGAAGATTTCCTCCCGTACCATCGCGTCCCAGGATTTCCCTGCCCGCCGAGAGACGGCTGCTCCCGCGACCTGGTACATCAGATTGCTGTAGGAATACCGCGCGCGAAAACCGGCGTCGAAATCCAGAAAGCGCATCTGTCGCATGATCCCGGCTCGATCGTTCTGCCCGCTCAGCCCGAGCCAGTCACCGCTCGCGAGCCCCGTCCGGTGCACGAGCATATCCCGCAGTGTCATATGCTCCGTCACCCACGAATCCCGCAGACGAAACTCCGGAAGAAGGGTCCTTGTGAGGGTATCCCAGCCCACCGCACCGCGATCGACGAGAATACCGGCCGTTGCCGCGGTGAATGCCTTCGTCAGCGATGCAATGGCAAACACCGTCTGGTTGGTCACACGCGCCTGGCGACCAATCTCGAGAACGCCAAAACCGCGCGATAGAATTACGCTGTCGTTTCGAACGATGGCGATTGCCAGCCCGGGAACATTCCAGGTACGCATCGCCTCGTTGACATAGCTGTCCAGACCCGGAACCGGATCGGACTGAGCACCTGCGCGCTGAGAGGCTGCCATCCCGAGAATGGGCATCACGGCCAGAAATACCTTCAGCTTCATTCGATACCCTCATCACATGTTCAGGTGTGCCTCGGCGCCTTCAGTGTTAGTTGCCGGAACGGTTGGAGTCGATCCGGGTCCGAATGGTTTGAAGCTCCTTGCTCTACCTTTTCCGTTGTCGGCGGGCAAGGGAGCTCACGAGCACCTCCAGCACTCCGAGTGCTTTCTGAAGGGCTCTCCGCTCCACAACCGGGAGAGTGTCAACTGCCCGCGCGAGTGCTGCAACACGGCGATCTCTACCGGCGTGCAGCAGGCGCGTACCCTTCGGGGTCGCGCGAAAGTACGCGACGCGTCCGTCGAGGGCGTCTCCCTTGCGTCGAACGAGACCCTCCGCCTCAAGCGCTCGCACCAGCCGGCTCATGGTCGGTGCCCTTACCTGCTCAGCAGCTGCAAGCGCTGTGAGATTTATGGGCCCAGCGAACACGATGACCGACAACGCTGAAAGACGCGGTGCGCTGAGTCCGGATACATCGTCCTCTCGGCGCAATTGCCGCAACATGTGAATAGCCAGAGAATGAAGCCGATTGGCGCTCTCGCTGGCTGCTGCCGACACGTGTTCGTGCTCCACGCCGGTCGGCAGGTGCGTGGCCTTGCGTGCTGGTTTGGCGTTCGCCATATTCAAATATAGTTAGCAATGCTAAGTTGTTCCAGTCACGGCTGGCTGCACTTACCCACACGTCGCGAGCCGCCTTGGCTGGTTCGCGGCAACGCCCGGGGTCTTTTCATGGATGTCACCGCTAAGCTGCTCGACGCGCTGCAGGCGAATGATGACGGCGCGGCGCTGGAAATTCTCGATGCTTACCCCGAGGCAGCACGCGGAAAGGGGCCGAACGGAGAAAGCCCGGTGCTCATGGCCCTCTACCGCGGGAAATCCAGGCTGGCCGCCCGGATAGCCCGCGGAGCCGAGTTTGATGTCTGTGAAGCGGCTGCGCTTGGAGACCAGGGCCGCCTCGGTGAGTTACTCGATCGGGGTGCATCAACCCGTACGAGAAGCTTCGACGGATGGACCCCCCTGCATCTGGCCGCTTTCTTCGGCCAACCCGAAGCGGCGCGTCTTCTCATAACGCAGGGTGCAGAAGTCGATGCCCTTTCCACAAATTCCACCGCCAATACGCCGCTTTGCGCAGCGCTGGCCGGAACAGGAAACGAGGATATCGTCGTTCTCCTGCTGGACGCAGGCGCAGATGTCAACGCTCGCGCTTCTCATGGAGTGACACCTCTGCATCTCGCTGCATCCCGTGGAGTTGATTCCCTGATCCGGACGTTGATAACCCGCGGAGCGAACGCAGCCGCTCGGATGGGCGACGGCACCACGCCGGCGGCGATGGCAACCGCTCGAGGTCACGAGCAGGCGGCTGCGCTGCTTCTCCCGGTATAACTCCTGCGATACACCTGTCTTTCACGGGTCCGTCTCAACTCGGCCCACGCTGGCAGGCCTTCCGATCCAACGAACAAACGATGAGCAAACTCCTTCGCGGCCTCGCCGCCGGCTACGGCGCCAAAAAACTCGGTGGCGGCTGTGGCTGCTTCGGCACCGTCATCGTTTTTGTCATCCTGTGGCTCATTCTCGGACAGTTCGGAATCTTTCAGTAACACCGGTGGCTGAAGCCGATGTTGCGCCGTTGGATCAACCGATGCACACCAGTCCAACCAATTGGCCCCGGGACCGGGTGATTTAGGCCGAACTCACAGGCAGGCGGAGATGCCCATTAGTAACAGATTGCTACTATAGCAGTCGCTACCTGGGCATCACCGGAGGCTGTTATTCCCGTGTGCCGCCGTGATCACTGACTTGATCCCGCCACGGAGGTTGAAGTCCCCCGCCACCCGCATCCATTTCGGGTTCACCGCACCAACCAGGTCGTCAAGGATCCGGTTCACCGCTCGCTCATAGAAAATCCCGTCGTTACGGAAGCTCCAGAGATAGAATTTGAGGCTCTTCAGCTCCAGGCAAAGTTCCGCGGGAACGTATGTAATCCGGATAATCCCGAAATCCGGAGCTCCCCCTGTCAGCAGCGCGAGTTCTTCAGCGTCACTCTCGATCCCCCCTAACGGGCAGAGCGAAGTGAACTCGTTGCAATCCATGTGAATTTCGTAATCACGGTCCGCGTAGGGATTCGCGAACGTCTCGAGCAGTTCCGGCTTCGGCATCACGAACAATGCACGAATGCGGAAAGCGTTTCAATCGTGCTGGTCAGGTCCGCGCAACTTCTTTGACATGTTGTCGAGCACCCACAGCTCCTCGCTTGTGAGACTTTCAATCCCGTGCTTCGATATCTTGTCCAGCACCGTGTCGAGGCGTTCAGCGGATTGGCGAACACCTTCGTCACTGGAACGCGGCAACGTCGTCGGCCGAAGCGGCTTCGCCACCACTGCGTTGCTTTTCGCCACTACCTCATCTATTCCGTCGCCATGCCGCCCGCGGTCCCGCTCGCGATCTCTCTCTCGCTCCCGCGGCCTCACCCTCGGAACCGCTCTGATCGCATCTTCCGGCTCGTCAGGAACCGGTGACACCCACCGGCGGAAATTATCCAGGCCACCAAACGCGGACACGCGCAGGTATATCCACCCGAATGCAAGCCCGCCCAGGTGGGCCCACCAGCCGATCCCCGAGCCGCTCTTCGCCGAGGATATACCCATTGCAAGATTGATTAGCGCGAGCCATACCACCAGCCACCGAGTTTTCATCGGTATCACGCCGAAGACATAAACCTCTTCGTCCGGCCACCTCAGGGCATATGCGAGGAGCACACCGATGACTGCAGCGGACGCCCCGACGAGCCCGGCATCGCCCTGCAGCAGCAGATGAGCCACACCCCCACCGATGCCACACCACAAAAAGAAATAGACGAAGCCCCTTGCACCCCACAGGCTTTCCACCCGTGGCCCGAACATCCACAGTGAAAGCATGTTGAACACGAGGTGCAACAGCCCGCCATGCACGAACATGTAGGTGACCAGTGTCCACCAGGCAGATGGAAACCTGTCTCCCGAAAGACCCAGTATGCCGAAGACATCCCCGGCTCGCACCAGCGTGAGCTGAAGGAAATAAATGCCCACATTCGCCGCTATCAGCCATTGCACGGCTGGCGTGATTCGGGGGCGCGAAGACGAGTCGAAGGTGGTGTCGGACATTCAAACCTGGCTACAACGAGGGAAGACCTTTTATAACACAGACCGTGCCGCGCGGTTCCTCAGCTCTGTGCCAGACGCACGATCTCTACACATAGGTCGGGAAATGACATTCCCATCGCCGCAGCTCCCTGCGGTATGAGACTGAGTTCCGTCATCCCGGGCAACGTATTTGCCTCGAGGCAATAAAACTCTCCCCGACCCTCTGCATCCTCGGATGCTGCCAGGCGGAAGTCAATACGCGCGTAGCCCCTGAGCTTGAGTGAGCTGAAGGCAGCCACTGCCTGACCCTGAACCCGAGATGTTTCCTCCTCCGTTAGTTGAGCGGGAAATTCCTCGCTCGCCATTCCCGGAGTGTACTTGCATTCGTAGTCGTATATCTCATGGACCGGTTTTATCTCGCCGACCGGCAGTGCGCTGTTTCCAAGGATCCCGACCGTAAGCTCCCGTCCGGGAATAAACTTTTCGATCATCACCTCGTCATCATACCGCCACGCCTCCTCGATCGCGGGCAGTAATTGCTCTCTTGCCTTGACAACTGTCAGTCCCACCGTGGATCCCTGCTTCGATGGTTTTACCACGACCGGGAATCCGAGCGCTCGCTCAACCTCCTCCACCGATGCGGGGGCCATCAGCCATTCGGCCGTCTGAACCCCTGCCGTCCTGAAGAGCTTCTTGGAAAGATCCTTATCCATGGCCAGAGCGCTCGACAAATGTCCGCTCCCCGTGTATTTCACTCGGGCCATATCCAGCAGCGCCTGCAGCGTGCCATCTTCGCCCTGTCCGCCATGCAGCGCCAGAAACACGACATCCGCGTTCGCAATCTCGGGCAACGTCTCGAGTGCAGGCAGGAATGATCCGCCCGTCGATTGTGCCAGGGCTTCAAGCGACGGTGGCTCGGTTCCTACGCCTCCCGCGGCGAGTTCCCTGAGATCCTCTTCACTTATCGCCCCATTGGATGGATCGAACGCGATCACTTCATGTCCGCGCGAACGCAATGCCTCGACAATCCTGAGACCCGAAGCAAGAGAGACGTTACGCTCGGAGGAAGCCCCGCCCATCAGAACAGTGATCTTCAACCGCGTCTCGCTCCTTTACCGCGCCATCATGAAATGCAACATGTCAGACCGGGTCACTATCCCCTGTATCGTGCCGTTGCTCTGGACAAGCACCGCAGGATTCGATTTCGAGAGCAGTTTAACAACGCTGTCAACCTGCTGATCCGCATCTACCGTGGGAAAGGGCGAATCCATTATCTCACTCACGGTAGCGTCGAGTAGCTGGGGATTCTCGAGACTCTTTTGCGACAGTGACCAGTCACTGACCGAACCCACACAGTTCCGCAGTTCCATCACCGGCAGTTGTGAAATGTCGTGCAGCGCCATCAGACCCAAAGCCTGCCTTACCGTCGTGCCCGGGGCGGTACTGACGATCGTTGGCGCTTCTCCTTCCTTTCGGTCGAGCACATGCATGAGAGTGACGCGCGCCGAATCAAGAAGCTGGTTCTCTCTCATCCACTCGTCGTTGTAGACTTTCGACAGATATCGCTCGCCCGTGTCGCAAAGCACCGTCACGACAAACGCCTCCGGGTCGTCGATCTCGCGGGCCACCTTGAGCGCAACGACGGCAATCAGGCCTGACGATCCGCCGACGAAAAGGCCTTCCTCCCGGGTCAGCCGACGCGCCATCGCAAACGATTCCTTGTCGCTCACTGTCCGGTAGTCGTCAATGACACTCATATCCAGAGTTCCTGGAATCTTGTCCTGTCCTATTCCCTCAATCTTGTACGGCACACCCTCTCTTTTTTCTGTGCCATCTGTCCGCCAGTAATCAGCCAGAATAGAGCCGACGGGGTCTCCGGCAATTATTTTGATCGAGGGGTTACGCTCTTTCAGATAGCGCCCCACACCGGTAATCGTCCCACCGGTGCCGGCCCCAGACACGAAGTGGGTTATGCGTCCCTCCGTTTGCTCCCACAACTCCGGCCCCGTCAAGTCATAGTGAGCCTGAGGATTTGCATCATTGTAGAACTGGTCCGCCAGCACGGCGTTTGGCGTTTGCGCTGCAATCCGCTTTGCCATCATCACATAGCTATCCGGATGATCCGGAGGAACCGCCGTCGGCGTAATGATCACCTCGGCCCCAAACGCTCTCAGCAGCCGGACTTTTTCCTGGGACATCTTGTCCGGCATCGTAAAGATGCACTTATAGCCCCGAAGTGCCGCAGCGATCGCCAGCGCGGTTCCGGTATTCCCACTCGTGCCTTCGACGATGATCCCGCCCGGCTTCAGCTTCCCTGTCCGCTCCGCCTGATCGATGATCGGGATCGCGATCCGGTCCTTGAGAGAACCGCCCGGATTGAAGAACTCTGCTTTCCCGTAAACCGGCGTACGAATTCCGCGCGTTACCGCGTTCAGCCGGATCAGCGGGGTCCATCCGATCGTATCCGTGACGCTATCGTAGGGACGCCTGTTGCGCTCTACACTCGCCATCAGCGCTTCGCGCCAGTCGCCGGACTCGCGCTCCCTGATTTACCGAGCACAGTGTCTCCCGGGAGCGGCGTCGCCTCCGGATGCCGGAAAAATACGGGAAACAGGATCGAAACCGGCACGGGCTGTCCGCGAGTCTGTGCAGGAACGAACCGGAGTTCCTTCGAGCCCTTTACCGCCGCCGAGTCGAGCGAAGGAATGCCAGACGTCTCGGCGACGTGGGTGGAATCGCTCACCACCTGACCTTCCTGATCGATAAATACCCGCAACGTCACATTCGCCTGGACTTTCTTTGCATAAAGCGAAGGCGGGTACCGAAATGGAAGCTCCTTGTTGAGCATTACCGGCAGGACATCCGGCCTTGGACCTACGCCAGGTAACGATCCTTTAATCGTCTCATCACCGTTGCTGCAGGCGCCAAGCGACAATACCAGAAGAATTCCTGCTACTGCCAGACTGAACTTCGTGTGCATCACGATAATCTACCCCTGCCTTGCACTGGCCACGAGACGACTCACGAGTACCAGTGCATCGAGTGGTGTGAGAGTGTCGGGGTTGACCGATTTCAACTCCTCCACTATCGGACTCGATGTACCGAAAAGGGCGAGTTGCGGAGATCCCGGAGTTTTCAACGGTGCAGAAGACGTTACTCCACAGGGATCGACCTGCCTGTCAGATCGGCCCCCCAAGGCCGAAACAATCTGTTCGCCCTCGAAAAAGGCGAGCAGTGCTCTAGCTCTGTCGAGCACCCTGGGCGGAAGTCCTGCAAGTCGTCCCACCTCTATTCCGTACGACCGATCCGCCCCTCCCGCAACAAGCCGGTGCAGAAACAGCACCTGATCTCCAGTCTCCCGCACCTGCACACTATAGTTGCACGCTGCTACTAATTTGTCGGTGAGCTGGGTCAATTCATGATAATGGGTGGCGAACACCGTCTTGCATTTCACCTCGTCATGCAGATACTCGCTGACCGACCACGCAATCGACACACCGTCGTAGGTCGATGTACCACGGCCAATTTCGTCCAGCAGCACCAGGCTTTTTTCTGTAGCCGAGTGAAGGATGGCGCTCGTTTCGGACATTTCGACCATGAAGGTGGATTGCCCACGCACGAGATTGTCACTCGCACCAACCCGGGTGAACAGCCTGTCAACAATTCCTATCCGTGCACTCGCGGCCGGCACGAAGCTGCCGATTTGCGCCATCAGGACTATCAGCCCGATCTGCCGTAGTATGGTCGATTTGCCCGCCATGTTCGGACCGGTCAGGATGATCATTCTCGCATCGAGCGGTAGCCGGACATCGTTCGGAATGAACTTTTCCCGCGCCATCATCCGCTCTACTACTGGATGCCGGCCAGCGACAATATCGAGGTCGAACCCATCATCCACGTCGGGCCTCGCGTATCCCTCCCGCTGCGCGACCTCCGCCAGCGTCGAGAGAACATCGAGCTCCGCTATCAGCTGCGCAACGCACTGAAGGCGCGCTACCTGCGCGCCGATACGTTTGCGCAGTGCTTCGAAGAGATCACGCTCGCGTTCTTCGATTCGTTCAGCCGCTGTCAGGACCTTTTCCTCGTGCTCCTTGAGTGCCGGAGTTACATAACGCTCCGCACCGGTCAGGGTCTGGCGTCTCTGATAATGGGCCGGAACAAGATGTGAATTTGTGTTGGTGATTTCGATGTAATAGCCGAAGACGCGGTTGTATCCAACTTTCAGCGAGTTGATTCCGGTGCGGCTTCGCTCATCCATCTGAATTCGCGCAATTGCATCTTTTCCGCCGTCGCGAAGCAACCGCCACTCGTCGAGTGACGCATCGACTCCCGCACGGATGCACAGATCCTCCCCCATTGTCAGGGGAGGACGCTCCACCAGCGTGTCCGTGATATCCAGCGCCAGGTCCGCGCACTGGTCCCAACGCCCCATCAGCTGCGACAGAGAACTGCCGTTGTCGCCTGAAGGCATACCTGATTGCGGTGCCCGCAGAGTGTCATTCCCTACCCCCCCAATCATGCCTTCGAGAACGGCGTAGACATCCGGCAATCGTGCAATCGAGTCACCAAGAGCGCGCAGGTCCCGCGGAGTACCGCGGCCCGCGGCCGCCTTGCTCGCAAGGCGTTCGACATCGCGCACACCATCAAGGGCATCCCGCAGGGATTCGCGCGCGATCGACTCAGAAGCGAAAACCGACACGGAGTCGAGACGCGCCATTATCGCGAACCGATTGCACAGCGGCGTTAGAATCCACTGCCTGAGCAACCGGGAACCCATCGGTGTCAGTGTCCGATCGAGAACCGAGAGCAGCGTTCCCTCTGTGTCGCTCCCTCTCAACGATTCCACCAGCTCGAGATTGCGCCGGGTCATTTCATCGAGCGGCATTGTCGCGCCCGGCCGTTCCACCTTCGGCCGGGATAGATGCGGAAAACCACTTGGCTGCAGCTCGTGCATGTACCGCATCAACGCGCCGGCGGCTGCCAGTGCCGGTGTATCCTGCTCCCCAATGCCGAGTCCTTCCACTGACGCGACATTGAACTGACGGGCGAGATCACTCGACGCGAGTGCAGGATCAAACTCCCATGGCTCCCGCTCGGTTACAAGCGCACCCTCGTCGCGATTCTGCTGAACGAGCCGTGACAACACGCCAGCGTTGCGCGCAACGAGGATCTCCCGGGGTGAAAGCCGGGACAGCACCGAATCAGTGTCGCCTGTGGCTGACACAATGAGTCGAAGCTCACCGGTCGAGAGGTCCGCTGCCGCGATTCCCACTGCCTCTCCCGCTGGAAATACGGCGCAGAGAAAATTGTTCCTGGCCCGATCGAGCATGTCGTCGGCAAATGAGGCGCCCGGAGTTATCGTCTCGACTACTTCCCTCCGAACGATTCCCTTCGCATGTCTGGGATCTTCAGTCTGCTCGCAGATCGAGACCCTGAAGCCTTGTTGCACCAGGCGCCGAAGATAGTCGCCCGCCGCCTTCACCGGCACACCGGCCAGCGGTACCTCCGCTGACCCCCCATTATTGCGCGAAGTAAGTGTCAGCCCAAGCGCTCGCGAGGCAACTTCGGCATCCTCATAGAACATCTCGTAAAAGTCGCCCATTCTGAAAAACAGGATCGCGTTCTGATGACGATCCTTGATCTCCCTGTACTGCTGCATCAAGGGAGTTGATGTCGGCCGGCTCACCGTCCTTCAGCTCGTACCACGATTCCGGTTATCTGTTTTGCCTTGAGCGATCGCTGAACCGCGGCTGCCTGAGATTGAGTCGGATAGCGGCCGATACGAACCCGGAATGGAGCCTTCGTTCCCGACACACGGGTCTCGTAGCCGCTCTTCTGCAGCTTGGCGGCCATCGCGTCTGCCTGCGATTTCACGTTATATGCCGCGACCTGAACCGTGAAGCCAATATCGCCAGCCGAACCGGCGGTGGAAGTCGGTGCACTCGGCAGCGAAATAATGGGTTCCACCTGACTGGGCGCGACATCCCGTGGCCTGGACGGAGGACGCATCGATGGCGCCGCCTGACGCGATGTTTCCCGCGGCCGCTGGATAACTGTGTCCCTGGGAGTGGCACGTCCGGGCGGTACTGGTGTTGCCGCGCGAAGAACCACAGCAGCGGCATTTCCCCCGCCAATACGGGCTGAATCCACTGCGCGCGACGGCGTCACCGTTGGCGTTGTCGGCTGGACGGCAGCCGCAATGACCACGCCGGCACACCGCTGATTCAGATAGGTGATCTGATTACGGAGCTCCGCATCGTTCTCGCCCGTTCGCGCGAGTGCGCTGGCAGTCGCCGCACACGCACGCTGAACGTCATTCTTTTCGAACAGTACACGGGCCATCCAGTAGCCCGTTCGCGCCTGCGACGTTCCGTTGGGAAAATCGACCGTCAGCCGGTCGAGGTGCCTCAACGCACCGTCATAATTTGCCCGCGACATATCGAGCTGCGCGAGACGCAGTAGCACATCCTCCACTCTCGGCGAGAGCGGATGTTCCACAACGATCCGACGATAATCCGATTCCGCCTCTGCCGCCGTCGCTGCAAGCACTGCCCGCCAGTAGATACCCTCGACGTACTCGTTCGACCCGGCTCCGGCGGCACTGATCATAGAATCGACCAACGCCCGGCCAGCGGCCCCGTTCCCGTCGTTCACCATCGTCTGTGCACGACGATAAACGGGGTTCAGTCCAACGGCACCCTGTGACGAGGCAGCAACTGGAAACACCATCACTGCGGAAACGATCAGCGTCGCACGCATGAACACACTGTACATTTTGCCTACTCCCGGCTTCGTCATGCAGCCATTATTCGGTCGTCGTCGACACACATCGATAATACCAGTGTCGCCAGTATCTGTGCCTCTGACGACAGTCCGGTCTCCTTCAACGCGAGGTCAGCGTCGAGCAACGCGTCAAGCGCCCGCTCGAGCGATTCCTCAGTCCAATTTACAACCGACCCAGCCCATATCCTTGCTGCCGATCCCCACGATCGGCCAGTATAAACATTGCCGGCCTGCTTGAGCAGTGCAGAGTATTCGCCCTGCAAGCGGCTCTTTGGCAACCCTTCACTCATCCGACCTGCTCCCCACGAGAGCGCAACTGTCTGAACAGCCAGAACCATAACGACGGAAACCCCCGTGACCTTGGGCTGACTCAGCACATGCGGAATGAGCTCCAGCGCTTGGGATACATCACGCGCGGCAACCTGATCCAGGAAATCAGCCATCGTTTCTCCGCGGCGTATCCCGACAACGGCTGAAACTGCCTCTTCATCTATTTCCCGGCCATCCGAATAGCTTGCCAGCTTTTCGAGCTCAGCCACCAGCTGGTAGAGGTTGGTCCCTACCGCACTGTGCAGCAGCTCCACCGCTCCGTCGGAAATTCCCGTGTTTAGTTCGGTCGACGCATAATGTGTTATCCATTTCGGAATGCGACCGGGGCTCAATTGATTGAACTCGAGCAACGTTGCGCTCTCAGCCAGAGTCTTATCGGTCTTTGCTCCGGTTGCCTCCACCAGAATCAGCACGACATCGGAGGAAGGCTTCGCCAGATAATGGTCTAGCGACTGTCGCCCCCCCTTCTTGAGCGCACCAACATCACGTAGCACAACCGCTCTCCGCTCGGCCATAACTGGCAACGCAAGGAGGGCAGCATTGAGAGATTTGCCGTCGACCTCGTGGGCTCGGCGAATGTCGAGATTGAAAGCACGCAATTCCGGGCTCACGGCGGCGTCAATCAGCTTCCTCATCGCTTCCTCTTTCTGAAAATCGTCGTCACCGCACACGTAGTACACGGCATCGAGCGTTCTCGTCTTCAAAGTGTCGCGAAGCGTTCTGATGGCATCATCGGCGGACATTGCTGCAAATATAGATGTCCGCGGGGGTAAGGCCGCGCTGTTTAGCCCAAAGTCAGCGATTGGATTCCGTCAGCCTCAGATCGGCTGATACGAAATGCGCCTGAGCCTGTTCGGCGAAAAGAGCCGCCGTCCATATGGGCAGGCCTGCAGGGACTGACGCCACCATTGCCGGAGCTGGAGAGACAACGGCTTCGGTTGCGGACTCAGGGAGAGTGGCAACCACGGGAGGCAGTGCTATATCGCGCTGCGTATCGACTTGCCGAAGGGACGTGCCGATATATCCCAGCATCACCACGCTGACGGTCGCGACTGCTGCCGCGAAAATCCGGGAGCTGCCAGACCCGGGAGCTGCCTCCGCCATTTTGGCCTCATGCAGCCGACATTCCAGACGCTCAGCGAAGCCGGCGGAAGGCTCGATCGGCGGCAGGCTGCGAAACAGCATCAGCGCTCGTCGAACCCTCGTGTCCTGTCGCGCACAAATCTGACATTCGCCGATATGGAGCTGCATACGGACCAGCTCTATGCCCGGCAGCGTGTCATCGACGAAAGTGAAATGCTTGTCCCGAAATTCCTGACAGTCCATTGAGCGGTGTTGAAGGTTCGAATACCAGTACCCACACCATGGGCACTGGTTCCCGAATTGACAACTACTCCATGTACGGAGCCACAATCTCGGCGAATGAGTTCCTGGCTCGGTTCAGCCTTGATTTGACCGTGCCAAGGTTGCAATCCGTGATCTCGGCAATCTCCTCGTACGACTTTCCTTCGAGCTCACGCAGCACAAAGACATTTCGGTGATGCTCCGGAAGCTTCGCCACCGACTCCTCGACAATCTCGCGGAGATGACGCTTTCGGTACATATCGTCAGGCCGTGACGTGCTATCCTCGAACTGGAGCGGCCGGTCATCGTCCTGCCAGTTCTTCTGCACTGTCTGAAACAGCACCAGCGGGTTACGCGAACGGTTGCGGAGCTCATTCTTGGCCAGATTTGACGCGATCGTGTACGCCCAGGTCGAAAACTTCTTCGAGCGGTCGAAACGATGAAGATGACGGTAAACCCGGATGAATACTTCCTGCACCAGATCTTCGGCTTTCTCACGGTCGCCGATAGTACGATACACGAAGTTCAGGAGACGAGTCTGATACCTGTCGACGAGCTCGGAAAACGCTCTCTCCTCACCCCCAAGGAATGCGGTGACAACGGCAGAATCGTCCATTGTCCGCAATTGCTCCCTGACGGTCGCTCCCTGATTTGGTATCGATTGCTTACGAGCGATGCTTGCCATTGTCACTACCTCCAAAGAATTGAAAACCTGACGACAGAAGAACCAGTTGAGCCTCGTGGTGTAGGATTCTTTTGCACCCAGACATAATGCAGAGGGTATGCCGTCCGTGTGAATGGACTCAAGTCCTTGTGGTACAACGACTTGACATGCAGTCCTGATTCGTTGCTGTCCAGTGGTGAAGCATCAGGTGTCCAGCTTGGTGGACACTGCTCTACCGCCTTGTTCTACGAGTGTTGGATGCTTTTCGGTTCTGCGGGGTTTACCGGCGCTGCCGGAACGTCGCTGCGAAAAGCAGGGCTATGACTGTTTTCCCGTCGCAGATCTCGCCGCTTTCGACCATCTGAAGCGCTTGATGAAACCTCATCGAAACAGGGTCGAGAATTTCATCTGTCTCGAGATTCGCGTCTCCCCTTGCCAGTCCCCGGGCCATGAATAGATGAATGCGCTCATCCGTAAATCCGGGGGTGGTAAAGATGGTCATCAGGGGATCGAGGTGCTCTGCTGTGTAGCCCGTTTCTTCCTTTAGCTCCCGCGACGCGCAAGCCAGGGGAAGCTCGCCCGGGTCAAGTCGGCCAGCGGGAATTTCCAGGATGTATCCCCCTGTCGCGTATCGATACTGCCTGATCAGAAGCACCTCCGCGTCATCGCGGTCAGGATCATTGAGGAAGGGCAGCACGGCACTGGCTCCGGAATGCCTGATCATTTCCAGATCGCCGGTGGTTCCATTGGGGAATCTGACGCTGTCCACGTCCAGTGAGATGACGCGCCCGGTGTATAGCCGCCGCGACCCTACCTGGCCAGACAAGTCACTACTCGTCCCAATCCGCCAGGGACCGACATCAGGATCAGGCCCTTTGGTCACTCTTCCGCACTGCCCGACGTTACAAGTGCTGCGACGACCGGCGCCAAAGTGGGCGCCACGGGCCCGAATCCCAGCGATTCTATCGCCTCCCTGATAATTGCCACGTCTCCGACGACCACGACCTGGAGTGCCTCTGCATCGACATGCTTGCACGCTGCAGCAAGGACATCGGCCGATGATACGGCACGCACCTTTTCCCGGTAGGTATCGTAATAGTCGTCGGGCAATTCAAATATCACCATATTTGCGAGTGCCGACGCAATCGCAGCTGTCGTTTCGTATCTGATTGGAAAGACGCCGTCGAGATAGTCAGTGGCCAGGGTCAATTCGTCGACCGGTATCTCTTCGCTTCGCATGCGATCGATTTCCGTCAGCGTCTCCCTGATTGCATCCGCCGTGACTTCGCTTTGCACCGCTGTCGATATCACAAACGGCCCGGCATTCCTGCGCCAGTCAAAGTGTGACGACGCACCGTATGTGTAGCCATGAGCCTCGCGCAGGTTGAGGTTGATGCGCGATGAGAAAAGCCCGCCCAGAACAGCGTTCATAACCACGATGCCGAAATAATCCGGATGCTTGCGCTCTACGCCTACATGTCCAATCCTGAGCTCGGCCTGTGCGGCATCCGCCTTTGCCACCAGCGCTATAGCTCGATTCGTCCGTGATCTCTCGTCCACCGTTTTTCGGGCGGGATGATGCTGTCCCTTCCAGAAACCCAGTGTACTCTCCAGCAGTTCCTCCGCTTCATCGGTGTCAACATCGCCTGCAAGAACGATAGTCGTGGCACCAGGGCCATAGTGGCGCTGATAAAACTCTGAAATATCCTCGCGGCTAATTGAGGAAACTGACTCTGTGCCCCCGGCAAGTGGTTCGGAGTATCTGGATCCCCCGGCATATATGAACTTGGCGAATGATTCATCGGCTAGTCCGCGGGGTTCAGAGAGAATCTGCATGCGTTCCGCGAGACGCTCACTACGAAGCCGGTCGATGTCCTTCGTCAGGAACATGGGAGACGTAAGTACCTCGCCAAACAGCGCAAACGCTTCGCCGAAGTGTTCACTGAGAACGGTCATGCCGACGATAGTGCTGTCCCAGTCGGCCCCGGCCTCCACAGATGTGCCGAGGCTTTCAAGCTCCAGCGCCAGCTCGAGGCCATCTCGCCGGGCAGTACCTTCTCGCAATGCGTCTGCCGTGAGAGATGCAAGACCTTCCTTACCGTCCGGGTCCGACGTGCCACCAGCGTCGATAATGGCCAGTACGGTCACCACCGGCAGTTTCTTTACCGGCGCAATGATGAATCCAACCCCATTGCTCAGCTTGCGTCGCTCGAACCGGGGAAACCGGTAGTCTCGCGGCGCACTCGCAGCAGGTCGTGGTAAAGTTGTCATGGCGCAGCAGCCCCGATCAGGTTCCCATTTGTGCCCGCGTCCGCATCAGCGTTCGCCTTGGGTATGTAGAGGAGTACTGCTCTGTTTTCTCTACCCAGCCTTGAGCGAATGAATTCATTCACCCGGTCAACTGTGACAGAACCGTATTTCGCAGCCTGTTCATTGACCAGCTCGGGCTGTTCAAAGTAGGTCGCAAACATCGACAGCCTGTCGGCCCTTTCGCTCGCCGATTGCATCGCCGTGATCATGTCTGTCTGAATAAGTGCTATTGCGCGCTGAATTTCCCGGCTCGTGACTCCATCGCTGAACAGTGCGTCGATCTCACGGCCAACTTCGGCTTCGAGCTGATCGGGAGTCGTCTCGGGACGGGCAGTCACGTCGACGATCAGCAAATCGCTTCCCTTTGACAGATCGAAGGTGAATGCTGACACATCCGCTGCTACCTGGCGCTCGCGTACTAGAGACCGGTAAAGCCTGCTCCCTCTTCGCATTCCGAGAACAGCGCCGCACACGCTTGCGGCATAGTATTCATCGCTCCCGAAGGCCGCTGAACGAAAAGCCAGATACATGCGGGGAAGGCTGACATCGTCTTCCACTACCAGCCGGGGGGAGTTGCCGAATGTGGGTGGCAGATCCATCGGCGGAAGTGCTGGCTTCCCCTTGCCGCGCGGTATCGATCCGAAATACCTGATGACCAGCTCCCGTGCGTCAACGGGTTCGAAATCGCCCGCAATGGAAAGAACGGCATTGTCCGGAGTGTAGTAGGTCGCGAAGAACTGTTCTATGTCGGTCAGAGATGCTTCTGACAGATCTTCCATCGAGCCGATGAGCGAGTGATGGAACGGGTGCGATTCGGGAAACGCCAGCGTCGGGAGTTTTTCCCACCAGGTTCCGTATGGCTGGTTATCCACCGACCATCGTCGTTCATTCATGACGACATCACGCTGAGTGTCGAGTTTCTTTTGAGTCATTGCCGGAAGCAAGGCGCCCATCCGGTCTGCCTCAAGCCAGAGAGCAAGCGCAAGCTGATTCGATGGAACGGTCTCAAAATAGTTTGTGCGCTCGAGCCAGGTCGATCCGTTGAGCGTTCCGCCAGCACGCTGTATCAACTCGAAATGTTCATTCGCCCCGACGTTTTCCGATCCCTGGAAAAGCATGTGCTCGAACAGGTGCGCGAAGCCGGTGCGGCCAGGCTTCTCGTTTGCCGATCCTACATGATACCAGAGATTCACTGCTACAATGGGCGCCGTTCTGTCTTCTGAAAGTGTCACCAGAAGCCCGTTATCGAGGCGGAATTTTTCTATTGGTATGCGCATCTCGTAATGATAATGTTCCAGCCCTGCATAGCACGGAAATCAAAAGCGGGGCCCGGATGACGACGATCATCCGAGCCCCGCCTGATTCGGTCTCACCCATCAGCTGCTCACTGCGAAATTGGCCGTCCTGTAAAATCCCTGATCGATAGAGGACCTGCGTTGACAGCCCTCAGCCCTGCTTCGATTGATTTACGATCACCCACGATCACTATCGCCAGTGATTTAGGATCGATGTACTGCCGCGCAACCCGCTGAACGTCCGCCTGACCGATTGCGTCGATCCGTTGCACGTAATTGTTATAGTAGTCGAGAGGTAGACCATAGAGGGCCACCGGTACGAGTTGACTTGCGATCTGCTGCGATGTCTCGAATTCACCAGGAAGGCCCAGCTGCAGGTATCGCTTTGCCTTGTTCAGCTCGACTGCCGGAACTGTATCGCGAATTGCGTTCAGTTCCTTGAAGAATTCAATCAATCCGGAATCCGTCTTCGCTGTGACGATCTCTGCTGAAGCGGTGAACGGTCCTGCGGAGCGGCGCATATCAAAAGCCGATCGCGCACCATATGTATAGCCGCGCGTCTCTCGAAGGTTCTGGTTCAGCCGGCTGGTGAACGACCCGCCCAGAATCGTGTTGAGAACATTCAGGGCAAAGTAGTCCTTTGTGGACCGCGGTACGCCAATGCTCCCTATCCGGAACGACGATTGAGCTGCCCCTGGCTTATCAATGAGATACACCGTCGTGGCCTCCGCTTTCGGTGCTGCGCCAAAAGTGAATGGCGTCACACTGCCACGCTGCCAGCTGCCAAAGATTGCGTTGATTTTTCTCTCGATCTGCGCGGGCTTGACGTCGCCGACAATGATGAGTGTTGCGTTATTCGGCAGAAAATTGGACCGATAGTATGCCTTGAGATCAGCAACGGAAATTGCGTTCACCGACCCTTCGTTTCCGATCAGGGAATGTCCATACGGATGCTCTGAGCCATAGAGAATCGATGCGTATGCCTGACTGGCGATTGCTGTTGGCCGGTCCTTCAGCTGAATCAGGTCCGTAAGCCGGTTCTTGCGAATGCGCTCGAACTCCTCCTGCGGAAATGCCGGTTTCAGCGCAACCTCGGCGAAAAGTGCAAGCGCGCTGTCCAGCTGAGCGGTGGGTGCATGGAGGCTGAGAGTTGACGCGTCCCAGCTGCTCCCGGCAGCGAGACTGACGCCGAGATACGCAATCTGATCGGCAATCTGGAGGCTGGTTCTGCTGGTTGTACCCTCGGTGAGCATGGTGGCGGTGAGGTTTGCGAGTCCGCCCTTGCTTGACGGATCCATCGTGCCGCCACCCCCCACGACAAGAATGAAATCCGCCACCGGGATCTCATGCTGCTCTACGATCATCAGCTTCAACCCGTTTGAAAGTTGACGGGTGACAATCGGCGGAAGCGACACCTTGGACGGCGGACCAAGTGTCGGAATCTTCGACCTGTCGAACGTTTTCTGAGCGTCAGTCGTCGTTGCAGTCGCCACGTGAGCGCCGATCAAAACGGCTGCGGTCAGCGAAAATCCCGAATACCGGCCGATCACCGTACACCGCCATTGGCCTTCAACATCATTTCCGTTTTCCCCTCGGGGACGACTGTAAGCACAACCTTGGGTTTTCCGAGATACTGGCGTGCTACCCTTTGAACATCCGCACGCGTGACACGGTCGTAGCGCAACGCATCCTGCTGTACATAGTCCGGAGTACCCGCCATGTAATTGTAGGAGTTCAGGATGTCTGCCTTGCCCTGAACGCTTGCCAGCCTGTTTATGAAGCTCGCCTTGTACGAGTTCTTGACCCGCGCCAGCTCACGCTCAGTGATGCCCTCACTCGTCAACCGCTGAATCTCGGCCTGCACAACCTTGTCGATGTCCATCAGGCTCTGCCCGGGCTTGGGGGTTACGTCGATCTCGAACTTGCTTGCCAGCCTGGCAGATTGTTGCGACGCCCTGACACTCTGCGCGACCTGCATCTCGTAAATCAGCTTTTTGTAAAGACGAGAGTTCTTGTCGCTGGCCAGGACAGCCGCCAGAACATCCAGAGCCGCGTCATCCTTATCGAAGAGCTTGACAGTGGGCCAGGTGTAAAAGGCTCGTGGAAGCTGGACACGGTCCTCCAGCACGATGAATGTGTCCCTGGCAAGAACGATCGGAGCTACCGTTGGCCGAGCTGGAAGGGCAGGTCCGCGCGGAATGTCTCCGAAATACTGCCTGACGAGCGCTTTCGTGCTGGCCGGATCAAAATCTCCGGCGATTGTCAGCGTAGCGTTGTTGGGCGCGTAGTACGTGCGGAAAAAACTCTTCACGTCGTCGAGCGATGCGGCGCTGAGGTCTGTCATCGAGCCAATGACCGACCACGAATATGGATGTGTCTTCGGATAGAGCGCCGCCAGAATCACCTCGTCCGCTCGGCCATACGGCACGTTATCCACACTTTGTCGCCGCTCGTTCTTCACGACATCGCGTTGAAGATCGAGCTTCGCCAGGTCCATTGTCGGCAGGAGAAAACCCATCCGGTCGGCGTCGAGCCAGAGAGCGAGCGGCAATGCGTTTGATGGGATATTCTCGTAGTAGTTGGTACGGTCTTCGGTAGTCGAGCCGTTGTTGTCCCCACCCGCTGCTTCGAGTTCCTTGTCAAAAACACCCACACCAACGTTCTGCGAACCCATGAACATGACGTGCTCGAACAGGTGCGCGAATCCGGTCCGGCCCGGCTTTTCGTCCCCCGAGCCTACCTTGTACCACGTGTTGACGGTAACAATCGGCGTTGAATGGTCCTCATGCAGGATCACCTCGAGACCATTCGGGAGTGTGTACTTTTCGAATCCGATTTTCGGAACCGATTGCGCGCGAACCTCAGCTGCGACGCCGGCTATTAAGTAGCATAACGACACTAAAAGGCGTTTTTTCACATCTTCCTCTCGAATATGAAGGTCAGTGGCGCTTTCATGGACTCGTTCAACATGTATTTCCAGCGCTCCTCGCGATTTGGCGAGATGGGACTTGTCCGCGTGGGCGACGTGTAGGGAATTATTCCAAACCGCCGTCCTAGAATGGACAACCGCAACATGTGAAATGGATCGCTCACGAGAATTGCGGTCTTGTCGCCACGTCGTTCCAGCATGCGCGAAACAGCAAGCATCGATTCACGGGTCGTTCTCCCCTCGTTCTCCAGGAGGATAGCCCGGTCGGGTACCCCGTGCCTTCGTGCGTACGTGCGACCGACCGCCGCCTCGCTCGTCGTGTCGCCGGACCCGGTTCCTCCGGTAACTATTAGCACCGCCGCAATTCTCCGGTTCCACAGCCCGATTGCATGGTCGAGTCGGGCTTTGAGGACGGGTGACGGTCGTCCATCGTACTGTGCAGCACCCAGCACCACGATCGCATCGGCAGGTCGCGCCTGATCGGTCGAGCTCGATATGAGCACGGCAACCATCCAGCCGGTCCAGAGGAACAGCACCGTCAGGAGAACACTGGAGAATATGCGGAAACTCCGTCGGACGATGCGTCCCAGCCGGGCCATTCCGGAAATTACCTAGAAGGCAATCCGCGCGCGTGGGTCGGGACAGCTCACGGAATACCCTTTTGCGGCGAGCGATGCCCGGTACACATCCTGAACTTCCGGCTCGCCGTGCACCAGCCACACCGGTCCCAGCTTCGGCGAGCTTTCTTTCACCTTGTCTATCCACGTGGTGAGCTCGCTGCGATCGGCGTGAGCGCTGTATCCGTTGATCACTTCAACCCGGGCACGAAGTGGAACTTCGTCACCGAAAATTTTCAGCATCGGCTGCTTCTCCACAATTCGGCGGCCAAGGGTGTGTTCTGCCTGAAAACCGACGATGAGAATTGTATTCCGTGGGTCGCTCGCGCCGTGGGCGAGATGATGAAGGATGCGCCCGGCCTCCACCATTCCAGACGCGGCAATAACGATCAACGGGCCCTTCGCCCGCCCAATTGCCTTGGATTCTTCCACACTGCGTGTGAACTGGACCAGCGGAAAGTCGAACAGCTCCTTGACGGTTTTTACCATGTCCTCGGACTGATCGTACGTTTCAGGATGCATCGCGAAAACAGTCGTGGTATCGATCGCCAGCGGACTGTCCAGGTAAATCGGGATAGACGGAATCGCGCCTTCGCGAACCAGTGAGTGCAGGTTGTAAAGCATCTCCTGGGTACGGCCCACGGCGAAAGCGGGAATGAGAACCCGCCCACCTTTTGCGGCAGTCTCTCGTATTACTTCTGCCAACCTTGACCGCGCACCCTCAACCGATTCGTGATCACGATTTCCGTACGTGGATTCCATGATTACGGCATCGGCTCCGGTCGGCGAGACCGGATCACGGATTATCGCCAGTCCGGAGCGCCCTATGTCACCCGAAAACACCAGCCGCTTCGTAACACCGGCCTCCGTACAGTCGAGTACCACCGATGCAGAGCCGAGTATGTGGCCGGCGTCTACGTAAGTTCCACGAACGCCTGGTACCACATCGAACGGCTTGTTGTAAGGCACGCCAACCATGAGCTCCATTGTCCGTATCGCGTGGCGGATACCATATAGCGGCTCGATGAACTCCTTCTTTCGTTTGGCAAGAAATTCGGCATCCTTTTCCTGAATGTGGGCGGAGTCTGCAAGCATCACTGCGCACAGATCGCGGGTTGCCGCCGTTGCCCAGATAGTCTTGCTGTAACCTTCCGCCACAAGAAATGGCAGACGACCGGAATGATCTATGTGAGCGTGCGAAAGAACGACCGCATCGAGCCCGGCAATCGGCACCGGAAGCTCGCGGTTCTTGTCGGCAGATTCGCTGCGCCTCCCCTGAAACATCCCGCAATCGAGTGCAACCGTGTGACCATTGACGTGCAGCAGATGACACGAACCCGTGACTTCGCGGGCCGCGCCTGCAAATGTTATTTCCACTGGTCGCTATCCTTCAGCTGCGGCACTGCGCTGAAACAGAATTGTCAGTCGCTGTTCGTCCTGTGACATCAGGGCGGGTTCCCAGCCTCCTCTGCTCCGTTCATTCAGGAGATCTGTCAATGTGTCTTCGTCTTCACGCGTATGACGGGTGAGTTTGACTACGACAGCCTGGTATTCTTTCATGCGAAAGCGGCTCGGGGATATCTTATGGCTATCATGGGCCTGAAATTCTTCGGGCTGGGTTTGTTCGCAATTCCGCGGGAGAGGCAACACAAAAAATGATTGAACATCTCGCCGAATTTCCGACGCTGACAATAATCCGGCATCCACTCGTTCAGCACAAGCTGACAATCCTCAGAGACCGCGAAACACCAACCAAGATCTTCAAGGAACTGGTTGACGAGATCGCAATGTTGATGGCCTACGAAGCGACGATCGATCTCACGGTTGAGCCACTCGATGTAGATACTCCTCTCGAACGTACCGCCGGTCGACACATTAGCGGAAAGAAGTTGACACTTGTTCCCATTTTGCGTGCCGGCCTCGGAATGGTGGAAGGAATTCTTCGACTTGTGCCGGCTGCACGAGTGGGGCATATCGGCCTCTATCGCGATCATGAAACACTCATGCCCGTGGACTATTACTTCAAAGTGCCGGGCGATGCCGCTGAACGGGATTTTTTTGTTCTTGACCCCATGCTCGCTACTGGCGGAAGTGCTGTAGCCGCAATTGACTCTCTCAAGCGAGCCGGAGCTACACGCCTCCGGTTCCTGTGCCTTGTTGCTGCACCGGAGGGTGTACGGCGCCTCGCTGCCGCTCATCCCGACGTGCAGATCTACTGCTCGGCACTCGATCGTGAGCTCAACGGCCAAGGCTACATTCTTCCGGGCCTCGGCGATGCCGGAGACCGACTCTTCGGCACCAGATAGTTCGTACTTTCTCTGGCACCGTTCGTTCGTTCTTCTTACCCCGTCATAACGGGCAAGCGCTTGCTCTCGAACGGCCACCTAGGCCCAGTTCGGCGAAAATACTGCCCTTGTTGAAGATTTCCTGTAGGCGTATTTTCTCGAATCACGAAGCGCGTTGCGCTCTCCTCCCCACCTGCGACCTGGTTGTTGATGCTGATCAACCTGCTGCCTGATTTCTTCGCAGTTCTCAACAGCACCGATCGCATCGCGGCCTACCTCCGCTACTTCGACAACCACCGCAGCCTGCTGGAGTCCTACTGGACCAACTACGTCGTTGATCCGGACAGTCCCCATTTTGCCGAAGTGGTGAAATCTGCTGCACTAGCAGACCGGGCTGACCTCAGGACGATGCTGGAACGCATGGATGTCGTCACACTTGCCCGCAATACTGAAGATCTCTGTCACTCGCTGCTGGAATTCGATTCGAGCATCGATGTCGTACTGATGGTGGGTGTAGGCGCAGCCAATGCCGGCGAGCTGGTTGTCAACGGACGAGGGATTGCTTTTGTCTGTCTCGAGCATTTCACTAGCGTCGCTAATCCGGAGACGAGCGGCCTGGGGCTGGATCCGGAATTGATTCCGCTCTGGCTTTCGCACGAGATCGCTCACGCTGTTCGTTACACATCACCGGGAAGCCGAAGTGACATCCGCACCATCGTCAACGAGATGGATGGCGCCTATTCCTACTGGGAAACCGGCAAGCGCGTTTCTCTCCGCGAATTACTGATCAATGAAGGCATTGCCGTTCATGTGTCCCGTTTGATCAGCCCCGGCCATGCTGCCTGGGAGTACTACGGATATAACCGCCGGGAATATGCACGCATCAGGGAAATGGGGCCGGTGGTTGCGCGTTCCCTCATCGGCAATTTCGAAAAGTCCGGGCTTGGACTCAGATTGAAATATCTGTCTGACGGAATGAGCGACGATGCCCGCAGAGCAGGCGACGTTGTCATACCGGAAAGAGCCGGATATTACATCGGTGCAAAAATGGCCGATCATGCGATTGCTTCCAAAGGACCGGCATGGACAGTCAGGGCCAGTGCTTCTGAAATCGCGGCGGTTGCCGGTGAAACGGCGGCCAGCGCATAATACTTAAGAAGGATTCGCCGCTATTTCCCGACGCAGAACGACCTGAACACCCGATCGAGCACGTCATCGGTACTGACTGCGCCGATCATTTCTTCGAGTGCGAAAGCAGCAGTCCGGAGATGAGCAGCAGCCACCGGAGCAGGTAGTAACTGATGCTTCCAGACGTCGGTAAACATGGCTATCTCATCCCTCGCCCTCCTGATCCCTTCAACATGGCGTGTCCTCATGAGAACCGGATGCTCTGCTACCGGCGCACCGACCGTTAGAGTCAATGCTTCGTCGATAGACTGCAGAAGCTTTGCTAATCCGGAACCGGTTTCAGCACTTACAAAACGACGCGACGCATCGATTGCTGCCTGCGCCTCTGTTGTGGATTGATTGGATTCTGGCAGATCACTCTTTGTGCGAACGCAAATCACCGTTGCAGTAGATCTGTTTCGCACCGCCTCCAGCGTTTGTTCAACTGAGTCCTCAGTATCGCCGCAGGCGAGAACGACGTGTGCACGTGCCAGATACGTCTCGCTTACTTCAATGCCCAGTTTCTCGAGCAGATCATCGGTGTGACGAAGGCCGGCAGTGTCAACGAGTCTTACCGGCCAGTTCAGAGTCTCGATCTGTCCTTCGATAGCATCACGCGTAGTGCCGGGGATACTGGTCACGATAGCTCGGGCCTGGCCAAGCATGGCGTTGAACAGCGAGGATTTCCCGGCATTCGGCGCACCGGCAATGACAACTACTGCTCCTTCGCGTATGATCTCGCCCGTTGGTACTGTAGCAAGTAACATGTCGAGAGATGACAGCAGTCCGGACGCAGCGTCGGCGATTCTGTGTTCCGGAACAGGGCCATCGTCTTCTTCGGGGAAATCAATATCGTAGGCGATCAAAGCTTCCACTTCGAGGATTTTCTCACGAAGCGATGTCATTCTTCGGGAAAGTCCCCCGTCGAACTGAATCATTGCGGCACGGTGCATCGCACTCGAGCGCGAATCGATCAGATCGCCAATCGCTTCTGCCTGTGTGATGTCCAGCTTCCCATTCAGAACAGCTCTCCGCGTGAACTCGCCCGGTAGGGCCGGCCTGGCCCCTGACGCAATCAGCGCTGTCATTACGCGCGCAGGTGTATACTGGCCACCATGCGTTGAGATCTCGACGATGTCTTCGCCGGTAAACGAGTCCGGCTTTGCGAATACTGTGACAAGCGCCTGATCGAGTACGTCGTCATCAGCCTGGCCGTAAAGCCGGCATAGCGTTGCCACTCTTTGTACGGCAGGCCAGGGTGTGATATGAACTGCAGCAATTTCCAGAGCCCTGTCCCCGCTGATTCGCACCAAGGCAACAGCGCCACGACCAGGAGGAGTGGCCAGAGCGACGATTGTATCACCGCCGCTGTCAGGAATCATTCCAGGTGTAGTCGGCCTGTCACTGTTCTGCCTTCTCGTCCACAGGAAGATCGAACGTCATTCCCGGTTCCAGAATTCGCACATCAGCACGCCGCGGATAGGCTGGAAGCTGCTGCTTCAGACGATCGATGGCATCGTGAGCCTTCGACGTGACGTGGTCGAAGGTACCCCAGTGATATGGGATGAGATATCTGGCGTTCAGCCGACCAAACAGTGTAAGCGCATCGGTACTGGTCAGGTGGCCCTTCCTGAACCCAGGCTTCCACCATGGTGCGTGGCCAATAGGCAGCAGAGCCATATCCAATCGCCTGCCCCTCGCTGTAACGCGATTATTGACCATGTCATCACTCTCGGCATTGAGAGCAGTGTCGCCAGCGAAGAAACATGATAACGTTTTAGTATCAAGTAGATACATATTAGCAGCACCTCGCCAGCGGTCTACGCCATATCTGTGACCTTGGTGCATGGCCGCGGCAGCAGTGATCTCCACCGCACCGCTGGATACCGACTCGCCAGGAGCAATCCCATGCGCTGCCGGGTAGCCCAGACGGATCAGCCACTTTGCGATGACCGGTGGAGCAAAAACCGGAATATCCCGCGGTAGCTCTGCAAGCGACTCGAACGACAAGTGGTCGGCGTGCGCATGAGTGACGAGAATTGCATCGAGTCGCGGCAGGTCACGAAGGGCAATCCCCGGTGCACTTACCCTGGGTAGGAATCGGCCGAGGTGGGAATCGAAATTGGGATCGGTAAGGAAGATCCGGTCTCCAAGCTCAATTAGTAGCGTTGCGTGACCAATATACGTGATTCGCAACCGCTCAGCTCCCTAAATCGGCCGCTTGTTTCTTGCCCGTTCTCGGGCCAGAAGCCATTGTTGCGGTAACGCCGCAATGTTCTGCGCCGTGTAATACAGATTCAATCCAGAAGCCATGTTTGCCAGAAAGAACACCATCATCACAGGAAACATGTAACCCATCATCTTTGCCTGCGGATTCGGCGGAGCGTTCCGGAGCCCGATCCACGAAAGGACAAACATCGATGCACCCATCAGAACAGGAAGGATGTAAAAAGGATCCTTCACCGAGATATCGAGCAGCCAGAGAAACGGCACTCCTCGGAACTCAATGGTATTCTGAAAAACAAAGAAAAGCGCGAACAGTACCGGCATCGGGATGAGTGCAGGAAGACATCCCGACAGCGCTGTGAAGGGACTCGCGCCAGCTTCCTTGTAAACCTTCATCATTTCTTCCCGCTGCTTTTCAGGCTTGTCCTTGTACCGCTTCTGCACCTCGGCAAGTCTAGGCTGAATCTCCTGCATCTTGAGACTGGAGCGCATCGCACTCTGGTTGAGCGGCCATAGCGCTATTCGTACCAGAACACCAAAAATGACCAGCACCCAGCCGTATGTCAGTTTCAGGTTATCGTGCATCCATAGCAGGAGCTTGAGACAAAGCGCTGCAATCGGATTGACCACACCCTGCAGAAAGCTCCACCCATAGGGATTCACATTATCGAAGTCCCTGCCTACAGCCAGGAGCTGAGTCGATTGCTGAGGGCCTGCATACATCTCGAAAGCGAATTGCCCCTCGGGTAATGACTTGACTACGGTGGCAGAAGCGTTTGTCGCTGTCTTTGAAGTGCGTGGTCCGCCCTTCAGGGTCAACTCACTGAAGTTGCTTCCCTGTGGATTGATGAGCCCTACTACGAAGTATTTATTCCGAACTGCAACCCATGAAAGAGGCCCAGGCTCCAGCTTCTGGGTACCGGGCTCCAGTTTACTGAACGGAACACCACTGGCATTCTCGCGTGTAGGCTTGAACGAATAGGCAAGCGTTCGCAAATCACCCAGCGTGTCAGACTCTGCCGCAGGCAGGGTCGAGGGCAGTTCCGTCAACAGATAGGTAGATCCTTTTGCTCCCTCGATCCTGCCAGTGACGTTCACGACATATGTGCCAGGAACAAAGTCATAGATGATGCGTATTGGCAGCCCGGCGACCGTTGCGGTGTAGTTCAGAGACCGGGACTCGGCAGTACTGTCAGACCGCGTCAGGGCAAATGGAACCCGATCAAGGCTGAGAGTATCACCCTGCATGACAATCGAATAGCGAAGAAGCGGTTGACCTGCTGATTTGAGTTCTACGAGACCACCTGCAGGCGCAAGATTCCTGTAGCTGCTGACCACTACAGAAACAGGAGCTGCTCCCATATTCGTAAATCGATATGTCGAGTTTTTCGTGGTTACAGTCGTGATTTCCGGCCGAACTGGCCCGGTAGCCGGAGGACCATTGACCGATTTTATAGTATCACTTAGCGACGAATTCACGACTCCCGGGGAGGCCCCGGTATCGGCAGACGCCGCAGCCTGAACAGGTGTCTTATTGACCGTATCACGAACAGCAGTGACTTCAGTATTTACGCGCCGCGGTGTGGGAAAGAGAATTTGAGTAAGCACCACAACAGCAGCAGCCAGCACCAGCGCTAGAGAAAGTCTTTTATTGTCCATTTACGGGACCGGATCGAATCCACCCGGTCGAAAGGGATGACAGCGCGCGATCCGGCGGATCGCAAGCCAGCTACCTGCAACTGTACCGTGCTTTTCAATAGCCTCGATGGCGTACGTAGAGCAGGTTGGATAATAACGGCACGAAGGTGGAAGGAGAGGCGAGATCAGAAGTTGGTAGCCACGAATGCCTGTCACCACGGGATTTTTCATCTGGAACCCACGGACAGTTTACTCAGTTGCAGACTTACTGTGTCGATCTCACTCCTGAGCTGCTCAAAGGTGGCCGTATAAGCACTCGACAGCGAACGAATGACGATGTCGACTCCTCCTGCATCTGGAATGATTCGTATGCGAGCTAATTCTCTCAAACGTCTTCGAAGGCGATTGCGTTCCACAATATTATGGCCATGCTTCGAAACGACTACGGCAACCCTCGCATGTAAAAAGGGGGAGCCACTCGCCCGAACCTCCAAGTGGTCGGTACGTAGCCGCTTCCCCGCTTTTTTCACCTGTTCGAGATCCGATTCCCTGGTCAGTCGATAAACCCGGGAATACCCGTATTTCCTAGGCGCCGGCGTATTTACTCGGCAACCTTACGGTGAGCTGCTTTCTCCCCTTCTTGCGACGACGGCTCAAAACCTCTCGACCCCATCGCGTCGACATTCTTTCACGAAACCCGTGTGTTCGAACTCGACGCTTATTCCGAGGACGGTAAGTTGGCTTACCCATAAGAATTTACTCCAAATATCCGAAATGATCTTGTAACGAAAACAGCCCTAAACGTAGTCAGTAGTGTGACATAGATCAAGGTACCTCCTGTTAAGTAACAAGGCTGCGGATTGACTTTTCCACAATCATGGACTACGGTTGGCTCCCCATGTCACTCACTCCCGCAGAAGTCTGGAAGCGACTACTCGACCGCGCTCGAGATGAAATTCCAGAGCAGACATTTCGAACCTGGCTCGAGCCCAGTGAGGCTCTGGACATCACCAACAATGTTCTGTCAGTAGGCGTGCCTGATCAGTTCGCAGCGGATTGGAATGAGTCAAAACATGCGGAGCTTCTGGCGGGTTATGCCGCAATTGCGCTTGGACATCCGCTCAAGGTCGTATTCCGTGTCCATGAAGAACGACGGAAGCGTTCCCAGATGGATCTCTTTGTCGCCCCTAAAGCCGTCATACCGACACCACAGGGACATAATAAGAACAACCAAGGGGTTTTAAGCCCTCGGTACACATTCGACCACTTTGTCATTGGAAAATCGAATGAGCTCGCCGCTGCTGCCGCTCATGCTGTTTCCCAAGCACCCGGGAAAGTCTACAACCCGCTCTTCATTTACGGCGACACCGGGCTCGGCAAAACACATTTGATGCAGGCTATCGCCCATGGGATTCTCACGACTGAGCCGCAAACTCGCATCACATTTGTAGGAACCGAACAATTTACCAACGATCTCATCGGATCGATCCAGAACAGGACCACAGCTGCTTTCCGTCGTCAATACCGGGAAACGGATCTACTGCTGATCGATGATGTCCATTTTCTCAAGGGCAAGGAAGGAACACAGGAAGAATTTTTCCACACCTTTAATGCGCTTTATGAGGCCGGGAGGCAGATCGTTCTGACCAGCGACCGGTTGCCGTCGGAAATCCCTGGCCTCGAAGGCAGACTCGTCAGCCGTTTCCAGTGGGGAATGGTAGCCGACATTGAGTTGCCTGATTTCGAGCACCGCGTTGCAATTCTCAAGCAGAAGTCACACCTCGATCATCTCGAGCACACCATTCCAGACGATGTCATCCGATTCATCGCGGAAAATGTCCGGTCGAGCGTTCGAGAACTGGAGGGGTCAGTTATAAAGCTGCTTGCGTACGCCTCATTGAAACACCAGGACATATCAGTCGACGTTGCCCGGGAGGCACTACGAGACAAGCTTCGTGGAAATGACAACCTGAACGACACGTTCGATGACGGTCGGGCTTCTCTCACGATGAATACAATCCAGAAGGCTGTCGCCAGGGAGTGGGGAGTTACCGCTGAAGGGCTTCGCTCAAAAACACGGACCAAAACGCTCACCCTACCTCGGCAGATAGCAATGTTGCTCGCCCGCGAGCTCCTGAGCACCCAACTGGTGGAGATTGGTAATGCCTTCGGCGGCAGGGATCATTCCACTGTAATTCACAGCATTGAAAAGATCACTGAAGCAACCAAGGTTGATCCTGTGTTCAAAACCCGAGTGAATAAAATCCGGGTAATGTTGGAATCACTCAGATAGTAAGTAGCTCCCGGGTCGTAATGCGAAAACCTGGTGATAAATGATGCCTGGCTGCGCCATCATTCACACGAGCTTCAATAGCGGAAGTGCATTATATGTAATAACTTCTGCCGCTTCGTAAACATCTCCACATCACCTACTACGACTACGAGTTTGTATCTAGTCAGAAGAGTTGTAGTAACCTGCCGATAAACTGTCCACATTAAGGATCCCTGAATGCGGCTAACGATTTCCCGAGAGAAGCTACAGGAAGGTCTTAACGCAGTTCTAGCAAGCATTCCCGGAAAGACAACCCTCCCTGTTCTCGCGAATATCCTTGTCGAAACGACAGATCGAGGGATAAAGCTGTCTGGCACCGATCTCGATATTGCGGTCAGCACTGAGGTAGCCGCGGATGTCGAGACCAGCGGTGCGGTCACGATACCAGCAAAAAAGTTATCTGAGATTGCGCGTGAGCTGCCGCCGGCGCCGGTCCGCCTGGCTGCGGTAGGGGAGCAAAGAATCACGCTCGAGTGCGGTCGGTCCAAGTTCAAACTGCTTGGCCTTCCAAGGGACGAGTTTCCTACGTTCCCGACTGTAAAGTTCGATGACAGTTGGCGTATCAAATCAGGGGATCTGCAAAAACTGATTTCCCATACTGCTTTCGCAGTGTCATCTGAAGAAAGCCGCCCGATTCTGAATGGTGTGCTCTGGGAGCTCAGGCCGGACCGAATGAGCATGGTGGCAACAAATGGTCACCGACTGGCGAAAATGGATGTACCAGCCACATCCAGTGCCGGATCGAACGATCTGATAATTCCGCCCAAGGCGCTCGAGCAGGTGCGTCGGCTGTTTCCTGCTGAAGAAGAACTGGAAATCGGACGAGGTGAGAATCATATCGCTTTTCGATCGCCCTTCACCGCGGTGTACACCAGGCTCATCGAGGGTCCGTACCCACCGTATGATCAGGTGATTCCGCGGGATAATGATCGTGTAGCTATTGCCGACAAGGCATCATTGATCAGTGCACTGAAACGCATGTCGGTGGTGGCTTCCGATCAGACGCATCGGATTCGTCTGTCGTTTAACTCGGGGATGCTGAAATTCAGTGTGCAAACCCCGGATCTGGGTGAAGCCCAGGACGAGCTTCCAATCAAGTACACGGGAGACCAACTCGATATTGGCTTCAATGCCAGCTATCTCCTCGAGATCCTCAGGTATATCCCGACGGATGAAGTTCGTCTCACCTTCAAAGCACCAGAGCGTGCCGCTACTCTCGAGCCAGAAGGCTGGTCGGATTCAGCGACCTATCTTTGTCTTGTGATGCCTCTCCGCCTGGTGGACTAGCGATTCGTTATTGGCTGTCGAGGTTTACTCGCTCAACGACAGTCTGACTGAATTGCTGTCGCCGGCCCGACGAAGCGACAATAATCTTCATTGCCTGTCTATCCTCTGATCCCAGCAACAGGCCGGTAACTCTGTCGACATAAAACCGACCGGCAGTCGACCCATTTCCGGTGACTGCTACCGTGTGCTGACCATCAGAGCCCTGTCCTTCTGTCGAAATCACTCCTGTTCGTTCGATGAGTATCGCGGCATTGCCTCGATGGTTTGTGTCACCCATGACTTTATAGGTGGAACTCAGGGTGACATCAATCGGAGTGAGGCCATGGCAAGTGGTCGACGACGTACTGTCGATCCATGTCATGTCACGTGAGATTTGTGTGGGCAGCAGAAATGTGATACGACGAATTCCGGCAATTGCGGTAGATGCTGAATTTGGACATACCGGCGCCGCAGTGGTTTCCGATATCGGTCCCACTGTCTTCAAACTGAGCTGCCCATTTGTGATGTTTCCGGAGAAGACGATCGGGGTTACGACGTTGGGTATTGATCCAACTCTGCTTCCGGCCTCAATCGAGTAACGCTCCACATTACCGGATATCGGTGTGGATGGATTGGTACGGTCAAAGCTCAGGGCAAATCGGCTTGAAATGGTCATTGAGTCCTGACCTGAGCCTGCTTCAGCTCCCAACTCCAATACGACGCTCGTGACTGCAGTGTATACGTGTGGTCTCGCGTCGGACGTAAGCACCCAGGATCGAGTGGTTCCAGACACAGGTGACGCAGGAGTTGCAGGTGGTGGGACAGTTACGTTGCCCCGGTCTGGGACTGTCGGCTCCGGAGATATCGTTCTGCCGCAACCAAGGATCAAAAACAGAGGACACCAGCGAAGGATATGTCTGGCGATCAATTGGTCTTCTCCCAGTCGTAAAAGATTGATCCTTTCTTGACACACAACCCTTCACGGATCAGATCCGCAAAGGGTTGTCACGTGCGTAATCAGCCTGTAAGCCGGGTTCTGTCCGGTGAAATAAACCACCGTGACGGTCATTTCTCTCGAAGTGCGATCACTCGCACTCTCTAGCAGCCTACCCGCGGCGTCTTAATCGAGGTGGGTGCTCTCGCCGCTTACTTGGCCTTGCTCCAACCGGGGTTTACCGTGCCGTTCGTGTTACCACCAACGCGGTGGGCTCTTACTCCACCTTTTCACCCTTACCGCTCAAAAGAGCGGCGGTCTGTTTTCTGTGGCACTGTCCGTCAACGGAGGATCGCTCCTCTGAAGCCCAGGTGTTATCTGGCGATCTACCCACAGAGCCCGGACTTTCCTCGGTTTAGTATCATATCGATACAAAAACGCGACCGTCCGGCTGATTACATAGCTCCATGGGAATATATATACGTCGCAGGGAAAGAACGTAGTGATCCCTGACTTTTCAAGATCATTGTACGCTGACGGCTGACTGACGCATACGGATTATACTGGTTGGCATCGCTGAATACATACCTATCGTCGGAGTAGCAATGTCACCTCATCCCAAGTTGTCCTCCAAACTGATGCCTGTTTCGACAATGCTTACACCAGGTGAAAGGCTCAGGGTCGATGCCGCTGCAGAAGGTCTCTACTCCGCGCTTCACAGGGAGTCACTCGAAGAGGTTCTCTGTGACCTGAGAGAGCGACGCGCCGGCGCTATTCTGATCTCCATTGCGCGGTATGGACATCAGGGTAGTGCTCGTATGGCAGCAATGGTTCGTGAGTTTCCGCGTGTGCCCGCGATGGCATTGTTGACTGAGACTCACTATTCGACACCACATAATGTCCTTGAGCTGGGTCAACTCGGTGTTCGAATTCTCATTGATGCTCGTCAGCCTTCAGGCTGGCAGGCACTTCGCGATATTCTTGCCGCTGAGCGTTCAAGTGATCTGCAGCGAACGGCATTGGGGCAACTCAGTTCCGACCTGACTGGCGCGCCCACCGATTGCTGGCGGTTCTTTGAGCTGCTCTTCAGCCATACACCTCAGATTCATACTGTTCGACAACTTTCCCGACAACTTCACATTCTACCAAGCACCCTGATGAGCCGTTTTTTTCGTGCACATCTGCCAGCACCAAAGCGGTATCTCTCGCTTGCCCGGCTCATCCGGGCAGCTAGACTCTTTGAGAACCCGGGTTTATCTGTTGCGAGCGTTGCCAACCATCTTGACTATTCGTCCCCCCAGAGCTTTGGGCGCCATATCAGGACCGTCATGAAAATATCGCCGGTAGCCTTTCGGGAGGCATACGATGGAGCTGGTATGGTTCAGTATTTTCGTCGGGAACTAGTGATTCCGCACGTCGAAACTTTGCGTGATTTCCATCCTGCCTCAACAAGTCCAGGCTGGATCACTCGTCAGAGAAATCACGAGCTTCGCCAAGTGCCACCAAAACGTTCGGGCACGTGACCCTGGTATCGTTATTGGAGAGCGAGAATCTCAGTAATCCGCGACAAGGTGATAACATCGAGGCCTCTTGCCTCGATCGTTTCCCGTCCACCTTCTTCGCGGTCGACAAGTGCCAGCACCCCCATGACAGTTCCACCGGCCTGTTCCACTGCATCAATAGCGCGTAAAGCCGATCCTCCGGTTGTGATTACATCTTCGACGATGACCACACTGTCGGTTGGGCGAAAGGGCCCTTCGATGAGATTTGCGGCTCCGTGTGATTTTACCTGCTTTCGAACGGTGAACGCTCGAATCGGTCTCTCCAGTCTGGCACTGGCGTAACTGATGGAGTAAGCGATCGGGTCGGCACCCAGTGTCAAACCACCAACCGACTCGGCTTTCCATCCGGCACGTATCATCGTATCGAGTCCGAGCGGCCCGATCAGGGACAACCCATCGGGACTCATCGTCGTCAATCGGGCGTCGACATAAACGCTGGACGTCTTTCCCGAAGCGAGTACGAAATTCCCTGTCTTGACCGATCTTTCGGCAAGAAGGCGAATGAGGCTGTCTCGATCACTCATGGCGTGCCGAGTTATTCACGGGTATCATGGCAGTCATTACAGGGTTTGAATTTCGTGATTGATTGCAAGGGGTTAGATGCAGCCGCTGGTCTATCTGATTGTCGCCGTCATTGTTGTGGGTCTTGCCTTGTTGCTGCAGCATGAACGCCGCCAGGCAGCTCGGTTAGTGGAGCGCTCGTTGGAGCTCGAACGACTCTCTGCTGAGCTCCTCCGGTCAAACCGGATGAAGAATGACTTTCTGGCGAATGTGTCACATGAACTACGAACACCTCTGAACTCAATCGTGGGTTTTGTGGACCTCTTGCGGGAAGGTGTATATGGTGATCTCTCCCCACGACAGGTTAAGCCGGTCGAGCGAATCGAAGTATCTGCGAATCATCTCCGACACTTGGTCGACCAGATTCTGGATCTGGCAAAGATGGTAGCTGGACGACTGGAGGTACACAATGAGACTCTCGACATCCGGCCATTTATTCTGGATGTCGCAAGCGAGATGGAGTCACTCGTGAATGAGAAAAATCTCATTTTGTCTCTTGTAATGGGCAGCGCGTTGCCGAGGATACACAGTGACCCCACCCATCTACGTCAGATCCTGGTCAACCTTCTGGGTAATGCCGTGAAATACACACACAGTGGCACAATTGTCGTCAAAACACGCCTGCTTTCGCTGGAAAGTGCCAGGAACGATGGACTTCCAGTCGACTACCTTGAATCCCGAGATTTGCCAGATTCTGAACGCTATCCGCATTCCTGGCTTTCAGTCCAGGTTATAGATACTGGAATAGGTATCTCAAGTGCGGATTTTCAGAGAGTTTTCGAGGAGTTTGAGCAAGTTGAGTCGGCCTCACGATCCGCTCCTTCCAACCGGGGGACAGGGTTGGGTCTCTCAATCTCCAGACGTCTGGCCAGACTGCTGGGCGGTGAGCTTTCCCTGATTAGTGAGCCGGGCAAGGGCTCTACGTTTACACTCTGGCTTCCTGTTATGGGTGCGGAGTCAGGATCCGCGGCGAAGAATTCCCCGCATTCTGGCTAAAATGCCGGTATCATCAGCAGGCGTTTCCTGCTTTTCGGGTAAGGATGAGTATGAAACCGCATGCCTGAAAGCATCGGCGAACGTCATTACATCCGGATAACGAGCGCCAGGATCTTTTGAGAGTGCTTTCATCACGACGGCTTCAAATGTTGTACTGAACTTCAGCCGTTCTTTCGCCGCGTTGAGTGATATCGGCGGAAGAGTGAGAAGTTGAGTGAACATCTCTCGTGGCGCCTTTGCGGTATAGGGGAGACACCGAGTCAACAGGTAATATGCAATGGTCGCCAGACTGTATTGATCCGCAGCCGGCGTGACGATTTCTCCTGATAGTGCTTCCGGAGCGATGTACATCAGTGATCCAACAAAAAATCCTGCTCTCGTAAGTCTTTCATCTGCAGGTGACTCAACATCTGTTGCAATTCCGAAGTCGAGCAGCTTCACCTGTTGGGTTCCTGCATCGTACATCACATTCTCGGGCTTGAGATCGCGATGGACGATGTTAGCCAAGTGCGATGCGTGAACTGCAGCTCCAATCTGGGATATGATGACGGCCGTTTCTTCGGATGGCAGGGGCGCGTGCTGTTTCGCATACTTTTCGAGAAGATCTCCCGCTGCCCATTCAATGGCGAGAAAGTGAAGGCCGTCAGTCTCCCCGATCTCGATCGTGCGTACAACGTTGGGGTGCTGGACACGAGTGCCGTATTGTGCTTCTCTTACGAATCTTGCGACTGCGGTGCGGTCGCTGCGCAGTTTTTCCCGGAGTATCTTCAGTGCCACAGTGCCGTGGACCGAATGAGTGGCTTTGAAGACTGTCGCTGTACCGCCTTCGCCAACCTCACTCTGAATCGTATACCCGGCTATCTTAGACCCTACCAAGCTCTGCTGAGACACGCGGCGAAGGTAACAGAAACCGATTTGCCTGGATAGGGTAGATACCATAATGCCTGCTACTGGAATCATTCGATCTGCCCTGCTGTGTGCTGTGGCCCTGACGGGGGTTGCGTGCGCAAGCCAGCGGTCCAACACGCCGGTGGGAGTATCGCCACCGCCCTTTCCGTCTGGCACTGGGGCGTCGCTGCCCAACGACCCAAGTGCGGTCTATCATCAGATGGGCCTCATCGCCACGAACACTCCGATTTCGTACGTCGGGAAGATTGCCTACTTCGCAACGGCATCACCTGACTCAACGATGATGCTAGTCAGCATATCCATACCCAACCGGGCGCTCAGCTTCATAAGGGACGGCGAAACGTATCGTGCCCCCTATGAGGTGCGGGTCAGGTTGACGAAAGGCGGAACCGAAGTAAAATCGGTAAACACCATGGAGGTGGTGCGGGTTGCCACGTTCAAGGAAGTCAATCGAACCGACGAGAGCGTGATCTTTCAGCATTACTTTCGGATTCCCCCATCGGACTACAACATCTCGTTTCTCGTCAGAGACGTTGCAAGCAATCGCAATTCTGCTCAGGACGGTGCGGTTACAGTTCCACGTATGACTGGTGGCCGGTTATCGACACCGCTGCTTGCTTACGAAGCTGTGCCCAGACTGGCGCTTGACTCGCTTCCCAAAATTCTGGCCAGCCCCCGATCCAGTGCTGTCTTTGGACGGGATAGCTCTGTCACAGTGTATCTGGAAGGGTACGGCCAACAGGCGCGTCTCCCCGTGTCGTACGTTGTTCAGAATGATCGTGGCGTAGCGACGTTCAGAGATACAACGGTACTGCTGAGACACGGGAATCTTCTGAGTGGTGCGGTGAAAATTCCTATATCGCGTGTTGGTATTGGCATTGCCAATATCACGTTCACACGTAGCGATGCCACGGATACAGTCCGAACGCCAGTCTTTGTCAGTTTTGGAAGCGACATTCCGCTTCTTTCTTTCGAGGATCTGCTGTCTCAGCTCAGATATTACGCGGCACCAGATCGTATCAGATCGCTCCGGGATACACCTGTCGACCGCCGTGGGGCAGCGTGGGCTGAATTCATTCGCTCAAGTGATCCCGCGCCGGCTACCCCTGAGCATGAAGGCCTTCAGACCTATTTTGCCAGACTGCAGCAGGCTGCGGTCAGGTTTCGGGAAGACGGGCCCGCCAGGACCGGTTTTCTTGCCGATCGCAGCAAGGTCTTCGTGTCGCTTGGAGAGCCGGACCAGCTTTATGAGCAGACGACCAACGCTCCACTGTCGAGAACTTCGGTTACCCAGCGTGGCCGGCTTCAATACTGGGAGTACACCCAACACAGGGTGCGACTCGTTTTTTATGATGAAACCGGAATCGGTCGGTGGCGTCTGACTCCATCCAGTGAGACGGAGTTCCAGAACTTGAATGCCCGTTTGCTGGTGCGTTAGGAAGACCGGATAAGTTTGGTCATCATGGCGTGCACGGCGGTAATCTCGTCATCGTTTACGGGATGTCCCATGCCTGCATACAGGCGCAGCGTTACGCTGGCTCCCATTTCCGTCATTACTGCGGCGGATTCCCGCACGCGTATTGCGGGCACATGTGGGTCGACATCGCTGCAGCCCAGAAAAACTGGCGTATTTCCCAGATTGCCGGGATAGTTGCGCGGAGTTCCATCGGGTCCGATCAATCCGCCACTGAGGCATGCGATCCCGCCATAGATTCCGGCGGTTGCGAGCGGAGTACTCGATAGCGAGACAAGCGCCTGCGAGAATCCAAGTAGTATGATCCGCTCATTCGAAATACCAGCCGTGTGCGCAACTGTCATGACGCTGCCCATTGCCTGAAGACCCGCCGATAGTCCCGGCTCGTTGGACTGAAGTGGCGCAAGAAACGAATTCGGGTACCAAGTGTTGCCGAACGCCTGTGGTGCGAGAAAAGCAAAGCGATCCATATCGAAAGCGGGAACCAGCGTCAGAATGCTCTCCGCAGTCGCGCTTCTTCCGTGAACCATGATCATGGCAGCGCGAGCAGTTGCGAGCGATTCACCGGCGGTACGAATGTGCTCACTCTGGGCAGGCCCAGAGAACCGGCTGGATTGGGCGTGTTTACAAGACGGCTGGCCGGTGTTGATTCATCTGAGCGATCTGTTCCAAAGGCTCCCACCATCAGCGCGGCCAAGACATGCTCAGGGAATCACCCGCTCCATCTCGGCCGAGTAGGACAATCTAGAATTCTTTGGGAATAGTATCATAGACAGGGCAAAGAGCCTGACAACCGTATGTCGCGAGATTCCGGAAATCCTTGAGTTTTGGCGCTACCATGTCAGATAACCGGGTTATGAGGCCTTGTATATTCCGCCATGAACCTTCCCGACTCTCCGCGGCTTTTCCTGATCGACGGGTATGCGCTCATCTATCGTGCCTTCTATGCGCTCATCTCCCGGCCTCTGACAACGAGCAAAGGCGAAAACACTTCTGCCGTGTGGGGCATCTCCAGCTTTCTCCAGCGGTTGCTGCAAACTCACAAGCCAGAATATCTGGCATGGGTCCACGACTCGGGACTTTCATTTCGGCACGAGGTGTATCCGGCTTACAAGGCCACGAGGGAAAAGCTCACTGAGGAGCTTCAAGCCGATTTCGACCGAGGAATGGAGCGCATTTGCCAGCTCCTGGAAGGCTACCGGATTCCCATCATAGCTCTAAAGGGCTACGAGGCTGATGACGTGATTGGCACACTCGTCGTCAAGGGGCTCGAGCAGAACCTGAATGTGGTTGTGGTATCGGGTGACAAGGATTTTCAGCAGCTCATCAGGCCCGGTGTATGGCTGCTCAATCCTGGCCGGGGCGGCCCTGCTGGAGTTGAAGAGCATTGGGTGGGAGTAGAGAACGCCAGCGAACGGCTTGGCGTTCCCCCTGAGAGGGTCACCGATTACCTGGCTCTTGTCGGCGACTCGTCGGACAACGTGCCGGGGGTGAAAGGAATCGGCGACAAGACGGCGTGCGAGCTCGTCGCAAAATACGGAAGTCTTGAATCGATTCTCGAGCACGCCAGCGAGATCCCGAAAAAACGTCCGCGTGAAGCATTGCTGCAGTTTGCGGATAATGCCCGGCTGTCGAAGGAATTAGTAACTATACGCGACGATTTACCAGTCGAATTTGACCGGGAATCGATGCAGATCCATGACAGCGATCATGACCGACTGCGAGAGCTCTACGTAGAGCTCGAGTTCCACACGCTTGTGAAGACGGTTGCGCCTCCGCCAGAGCGGATTGCGGCTGTCAGGGAAACGGTCTCGTATGTCACGGTCGATACCCTTGAAGAGATGGTCAAAGTCGTCGAACGGGCGAGGACTGTCGGTACCATTGCTGTCGACACCGAGACGGTCATTGAATTCGACAGTCCGCAGAAAGCGGATCCATTGCGGTCTACCCTGGTGTCCATTTCCATTGCGGTCGGTCCGGGCGAGGCCTACTACTTTCCGCTTCGCCACGTAGGGTGGCGCGGGCATCAGGGCGAGCTTCTGATGGATGCCGCCGGAGACAGATCTCCCACCGATTCCAGCGAAGACCGGGGTTTGGTAAGGGGAGGTGACGACCTTCCTGAAGCGTCTCTCTCGGCGCGTCGGGTACAGCCGAAACTGCCGGTCGGGACAGGGAAAGCGGGCCGTTTACTGGCAGAGAGGCATCAGTCTCGCGACAGTGACCCGCCAGTGATAAACCTTTCACCCCTCAATTTCCCAGAAATGGGGCCGTTGCGAGATCTGCTCGAAGACCCTGCCGTAAAGAAAACTGCCCAGAACTCGAAGGATGACGTGCTCATTCTCAGGCGGGCAGGAGTACGCCTCGAAGGCCTCGACTTCGACACAATGCTCGCCAGTTATCTGCTCGACCCAGGCCGTCGGTCACATGGGCTCGATGTCCTTGCTGTCGAATTCCTGGATCATACGATGACCTCCTACGCCGATCTTTGTGGCAAGGGAAAGGCGGCTGTCGCATTCGATGAGTGCCCGATTGACGCGGCACGGGACTACTCATGCGAAGACGCGGACATGACTCTCCGGCTCCGCGCGATCTTTGAACCTCAGCTAAATAGCGCCCAACTCAAGCCACTTCTGGACGACATGGAAATCCCGCTTGTCCATGTGCTGGCAGAAGTCGAGTGGACGGGAATAACGATCGACATACCCTGGTTTCGATCCCTCAAGGAACGATTTCGGCGGGAGCGAGAGGCGGTCGAGAAAGAGATTTACGCAGCAGCAGGAACCGAGTTCAACATCAACTCAAATCCTCAACTCAGAGAAATCCTATTCACCAGGCTCGGCCTTCCGGTCCTCAAAAAGACGACCACCGGCCCATCGACTGACGTCACCGTTCTTCAGGAACTGGCCGACGCCGGTCACGCTCTGCCGGGCTTTTTGATGGAATACAGAGAGCTTTCCAAGCTCGAGAACACGTACCTCGATGCGCTTCCGGAACTGGTCAATCCGCGCACAGGCCGACTCCATACCTCCTTCAACCAGACCGTCGCCGCAACCGGCCGCCTGTCGTCGAGTGACCCGAACGTTCAGAACATCCCTATCAGGCGGGAGTTGGGTAAGGACATCAGGCGGGGGTTCATTCCCCGACAGGGATGGGTGATGATGGCGGCCGATTACTCACAGATCGAGCTGAGGCTTCTTGCTCATCTATCGCAGGACCCCGCGTTCGTGCAGGCATTCAATGCTGGTGGTGACATCCATCGCCAGACAGCAGCAATCATTTTCGATGTCCCGCTGGATGATGTCACATCCGAGATGAGGTCCCGGGCGAAGACAATCAACTTCGCCACCATCTACGGGCAGGGTGCGCACGCATTGTCGCGCCAGCTCAAGATCGAGCACGGAGAAGCTAAGGAGTTCATCGTTCGGTATTTCGAGCGGTTCAGCGGTGTGAGACATTACCTCGACTCGATGGTCGCATTCGCGCGGGAGCACGGGTACGTACAGACAATACTTGGTCGCCGCCGCTACATCCCGGAGTTACGCGAGCGCAATTTCAACATCCGTGCATTCGGCGAACGTACTGCGGCCAATTCACCGATCCAGGGATCGGCGGCCGACCTCATCAAGGTCGCGATGATCCGGATTCATAACGCATTTGCATCCCGGGGCCTCGCCGCGAAAATGCTGCTCCAGGTACACGATGAGCTGGTGTTCGAGGTACCCCCTGAGGAACTCGAAGCAGTAAGCGAGCTCGTGCGCGCTGAGATGGAGAATGCAGCTGAACTCTCAGTACCACTGGTGGTTGACGTCGGTACAGGCATCAACTGGGTCGAAACGAAGTAAGTACTGCTCGACCGCTACTCCGAGGGGCGATGGTGATTCTTGAAGGCAGCCCAGTATGCGCCAACGGGCAATGTCGCGACGTACAGCGCGGCGACCCAGACATTGAACATCGCGGCCAGAACGGCAAACTGAACCACATACGAGATCAGTATCAGCTGAAGCCCGAATATCATGGTGAGCATCGCCGGGTCGTCGGCGTTCCGCCCCCGTTTCTGCGCCTGTTCGCGTGCAAAGTTGATTATGTGGCGATGCGTCAGCTCTCCCCACGCAGCCGCGATCGTAACGAACGGCCGGGCACCGCTGCTACGGCCCGCTATCTCTCCCTCTTCGCTTGAAGCCACGGGTGACTTGAGGGACACGGCCTTCAATCTTCGCGCGACTTCGGCAGTAAGTGTCTCAACATCCACCGCCCCCATCGAATCCATCAGAATCGGCTCACCGACCTCAGCCAGAACAGCGGTTCCGGGATTGCCCTTCTCCTCGAAGTTGAGCCCAAGCGGAACGATCTGAAGGCCGCGAACTTTCCGCACATCGCGAGCTTCGAGTGCGATCCGCGCGATTCCTGTTCTGAGGGGCGCAAGTGCCGGCTCGCTGTGACTCTTCCCTTCCGGAAAAATGAGCACCATCCCATTCTTGCCCAGCACGTCGAGCAGGCTTCCAAACGCCCCGGCGTTGCGCGCAGCGTCGAGCCCGGCAGTCGGAGACTTCTTCTTTTCGTCTCCAGCCCGTCTGAGGGGAACGATTCCAAGCATGCGGAAAAGCCAGGCATTTACCGGATTATCAACGAGCGTGGCTTTAGCGGTAATGGTCACCCGGCGAGGGACGAGCCACACCGCGATCAGGCAATCGACCAGAGCATTGTGATGGCTTGCGGCGAGGAGTACTGGAGCGTCTCCGGGGATCCGGTCTCGTCCCTCCACCCGCACGCTCGAGTAAAACCAGTGCAGCGCTATGCCGGTGACCCAGTGCATCAACCGGTACATCATGCAGGACCAGACCGGATCATGTATGGTTTCGGGTTTCCATGAGCGACTGCAAATTACCACTTATGAATTCGCGTCGCGTTGTCGTTCCAGTAGCCATTCTCCTGTATGCCGCCGTTCTCGCATGTGATGACGACTCCAGAAAGGCAGCAGCGGATTCCGCGGCGATGAGCGCTCGCGCGCCAGCCGTTGTTGCTCCGGTGCTACCGAGCACTGGCTGGGATGAGGCAGCGGGACCGGCGCTAATTCTTTCCACGACGAATGATCCCCTCAGCGCGGCAGTGATTCTTCCCGGACTGACTGATAACACGCTCGCCAGCTCGAGACAGTCTGACTCTTCTGTGCTGTCGAACTCGCGTGTCGAACTTTTTGGTCCTGGCGGGCTCGCAGGGGAAGCAGTATTTCAGGCGGCCGGCGCATCGACCAGCGCAGACTCTTGCCAGTCATGGCCGCAAGGCAGGATTTCCCAGCGCCCGAAACGGCCGTGGCGGGTTGGGTTCGAGGAAGGCCGCATGAAAGGAGTACCACTCGATTCAATCGAAGGCATGAGTGACGCGGATTCCGCTGCATTTACTGCGGAAATCTTACGGATTGTCATGCCCTACTCCCAACGAGGCGATTCGGCCTTTCACGGACTTCCATTCTCCGTAAGGAAGGCATACCGCTTCCCCGTCGTGTCGACCAGGGGTTTCATCGCCAGCGTGGTGCGAAAGATCAACGAAGAAGCCAACCCCAGGCAGGAGCATTTTCTTGTAATCGCAGAGCGTTCCGGCGGATCGTATCGTGAAGTATTTCAATCACGCGCATCGGGCGCCGAGGATTCTGTCCGAACGAACGAAATACTGGCAGTCATGAACCTGGTGGAGACAGGACAGACGGCGATTGCCGTAACATTCGAGGACGGAGAAGGATGGAGAGTAGGACTTCTCGAACGTGTCAGCGGAGGTCAGTGGCGCGTGATGTGGAAGAGCGCGTACACGAGCTGTTGAACTGGAGGGAAAAGGTCAGTCGGTGGTGCCCCACTTCCCAAGACCCGCGGGTGCGCTCGCGCGGCCAGTGACACTAGCCAGGACGAGCAGCGTCAGGACATAAGGCAAGGCAAGAAATACCTGATATGGCAGTGACCACCCCATCGCCTGAAACAGATACTGAAGTGCACTGGCTGCGCCGAATACGACTGCCGCGCCAGCTGCTCCCACCGGATGCCACCGCCCCAATACCACGATTGCCACTGCAATGAAGCCGCGTCCTGCCGACATCCCCTCGGCGAAGCTGCCTGCCTGCGCAATCACGAGAGTGCCGCCTGCAATACCGCCCATGAAGCCGCCAAACAGGACCGCACCATACTGTAGCCGGTTTACCGGAACTCCAGCGACGATCGCGGCCCGCGGATCTTCACCCGTTGCTCGGAGGCCAAGGCCGGCATGGGTGCGGTACATCCACCACCAGGTTGCTGGAATGGCAAGGTAAAGCAGGTAGGTAATGGGAGGTTGCGAAAACAGGGCACGTCCAATGATCGGAAGGGATGACAAACCCGGGATGGGCAATGTCTCCATGGTGGAAATGCCCGCCGTGGATGAATCGCTTCCGAAAAGAAGACGGTTGAGAGTTGCGGTTATTCCGAGTGCGAGAAGACTGATGGCGGTTCCGGCAATTATCTGATCTGCTCTCAGACGGACGGCGAAGAACGCGAAAACCAATGCAACCGCAATCCCCGAGATTCCGGCGGCTGCAAACCCAAACCACGCTCCCCCGAATCCTGCTGCCACGAATCCCCCGAATGCGCCAGCAATGATCGCTCCTTCGAGGCCGATGTTTATCAAGCCAGAGCGCTCGACCACTGTCTCGCCCAGCGCCGCAAACGCAAGGGGTGTCGCCGTGCGGATCGTCCCTTCCATGAACGCCTCGAATGCACTCAACGAGTCACCTGCTTGAGAACGGATGCGTCGACCGGCCACGAATGCTGGCGAGGCCAATCGCGAGCAGAATCAGTAACGCTTCGGTGACCAGGGCTGTAGATGACGGAATTCCGAAATCGCGTTGAAGCGCGCCAGCACCCGTTTCCAGAATTCCGAAGAAGATGCCTGACGCGATCACTCGTGTCGGCTTCAACCCGGCGATCAGCGCAACGGCAATGGCAGTGTAGCCGTATCCGGGAGAAATATTTTCGTAAAGGGCGAACGTCACCCCGCTCACTTCAACAGCGCCGGCCAGGCCGGCAAGAGAACCGCTGATGAGGAAGACGCGATATGTGGTGCGGTCGACATTGATCATTCCGGCACTGGCGGCCGCGCTGCGGTTAGAGCCGACTGCCCGGATGCGAAAGCCGGCGGCGGTACTCCGAAAGACCCACGCGAGCAGACAAGCGATGGCGATCGCTATGAGAAACCCGAGGTGCAGGCGGGTTCCGGGAGCGATGATCGGAAGCTGCGCAGCAAGTGGTAATGATTCGGTTTGCGGATAGATTCGCGACGGCTCCTGGAGCGGACCCCTTACCAGGAACGACACCATGTGCAGCGCGATGAAGTTGAGCATGATCGTACTGATGATCTCGAGCACATGAAATCGCCTTCTGAGCTCAGCGGCAATACCTGCCCATAGCGCACCGGCAACAGCGCCCGCCACCAGTGCAAGTGGAATGACGGCGATGCCGATAGCGGCTGCGCTCACACTGACAGCGACTGATGTGGCGGCACCAACCAGCAACTGTCCCTCGGCGCCAATATTCAGAACTCCGGCGCGGAAAGCGACGGCAACTGCCAGCCCGGCAATAATCAGCGGGGTCGCTCTCACCAGCGCATCGCCGAGTAGCACGTATTCGATCATGACTGCGACATCATTGGTGGATCAGCACCTTATTGCAAAGCAGTTCATCATTGGTGTTGATCTGCTGATCGATAACGCGGGTCGCCATTGTTCGCGGCACGGTCACTGGAATTCACGCCCTCGACACCGAGCAGTGCCCGGCCGATTGCATACCTTTCCGGCTCAACAGAAAGCAGTTTCCGGTTGTTGACGACAAAGACCCGATGCGAAAGCTCGGCAATCTCGTCGAGATCGCTTGAATAAAAAACCACTGTGCAGCCAGAGTCGCTTGCAGTACGCAATCGGTGGTGGATGTCGGCAGCCGCTTGAACGTCGAGTCCCTGAGTGGGATTTTCGAGAACAATCGCTGCCGGATTTCCCTGGAGTTCCCGGCCGAGTACGAATCGCTGCTGATTACCTCCCGAAAGCGTGCTTACCGGCTGGCCAGGGTCATCTGTTCGCACATCGAACTGATGTACGACGTTCATCGTAAGTTGCCGGATATGGTGCCAGTCGAGGAGACCATTTCGCTGTCCCGAGTTCTTCAACGCGATGTTGTCGAACAGTGATGCATCCGGAAGAATTGCATCCTCCTGTCGATTCTCGGGGACAAATCCCACGGCTGTGGGAATGGAAACCGATCCTGAAACAACCATGGTACGTCCGGCGATTGTGCGCAGCAGTGATCGGGCTGCCCCGTCGAGTGCTGCAATACCGACAATCTCCCCGCCACGAATCTCGAGATTTATAGCGCTTAAGCTGTCAACTCCGCCGGTGGACGAAATAACGGCATCCTTTAGCACGATCGTCGGTTCGAGTGTAGTTGCCGGCCTGTCGCGGCCGGGCGTCACCGCTCTTGCAACAGGCCGTCCCAGCATCGCTGCTGTCACCGATGCCTCGGTTAGTTGCGAAACCGATGCGTTCAGGACTCTTTGACCGCGACGCAGCACCGTCACTTCGTCGGCGTGTTTCATGGCGTCACGCAACTTGTGGGTAATCAGCACTACGCTGCCCCCATTCCCGGCGAAGACGCGCAGCTGCACAAAGAGATCGCGGGCGTCAGCCTCCGATAATATGGTTGCGGGCTCGTCGAGGATGAGGATGGAAACATCGTGAGCGAATGCCCTGATTATTTCCAGTTTCTGGCGATCTGCACTCGTGAGTGTGCTTACGATTCTATCGGGTTCCAGACGAAGGCCGGTTCTGTCGCCAACGGCGCGTACAAGTTCAGCCGTTCGGTCCGATCTGTATCGTCCCCTGCCTCCAAGCGCGATGTTTTCCGCAACCGACATCGATGGCACCAGGGCGTGATGCTGGTGAACCATTCCGATTCGCCGTTTGATTGCGTCAGCCGGGGACGTGAACTTCGCTTCGTGCCCGCGAATTCGGATAGCACCCGAGTCAGGCTTTATCAGGCCGAAGGCAATCCGCATGAGCGTTGTCTTGCCGGCGCCATTTTCGCCCAGTAGGGCATGGACGGTCCCGGGCTTTACACTCAGCGAGACAGAGTCGAGTGCTACCTGATGCCCGAACTTTTTCGATATTTCCAGCATGTCGAGCGATATCTGACCGCTGTCGCTTGGATCATGAATTGCCGCCGGTGGGCAAGCGGATGCGCTCAAAGTCCGGTAGGCGCGTGAATTGGTGTCCACTCGAGCTGAAACCGATCGGCAACATGACGCGCAAGGACGAACACGCCCAGCGTCTCAGTGGCGTAATGGCCTGCATAGATGATTGCGATGCCTGATTCATCGCCTTCGATCGCCGTCCAGTGAGGTCCCTCGCCGACAATGAGGGTGTCGACGCCCAGTGCTGACGCCTCGAGAAGTGTGTCGGCAGACGCGCCGGAGCCGGTGCAGATGGCCCAATGAAGTGTCTGTCTTTCAGGCGGAATGGAAGTCGATACCACATCACCGCCGTTTTCTCTCGCAAACGTGCGGGCTCGATCTACAATGTCGGCGGTAAGAATGTCGGACACTCCTCTCACACCGATACTGATTGTCTTGAACTTTGCGAAATCCTTAGTCGGATTGAGTCCAAGATGTCTGGCCAGCAGGACGTTATTCCCGAATTCGGGGTGTTTGTCCAGGGGTAGATGCGACGAATAGACGGCTACGTTGTGCTCGATCAGCAATTTCGTGCGGTGGTAGACCGCGCCGGTGAGAGGTCTCAGGCCGGACCAGAACATCCCGTGATGAACGAGCATAAGCTGAGCACCTGCCGCTACCGCAGCTGTTGCTGATCGTGTCGAGAGATCCACACATGCCGCAATTTTTTTGACAGTTCCGGTGTTGGCCAGCTGTAGCCCGTTGATAGCATTGGGAAAATCGGGCGTCGTTGCAGTTTCAAGGAGTTCGTCGAGATAGTCAACGATCTCCGCCGTGCTTGTCACCTTGCGGGCTCACTGTTGGTGGCACGAGGATCGAGAGGGCTCGTCGATGCGCCGGCAACCATGAGCTTTGTCGTGGAGTCGATAGCGGCTTTGGTTGCAGGCAGCACGGTGGATGCGAGCACTGGATTCAGCACGAGTTTCACGACGCCGGTCTTGATGCCGAGTGCAAATACGTGGGAGGTAAAGTTCGGTTCGCTGATTTCCCGGGCGATCATCAGGAATGCTCGCGGCAGGTCAATGACGACGCTACCGAGGGTTTGTTGAGGGGCGATCTGATTCTGGTCGGCGTTCGATCCGATGATTCTTACGCCGTTTGCCTCTTTAACTGCCTGAAAAACTCCGAGGCCAGCTGCATCGGCGTTCTGGAAGATCACGTCGACCTTCCGTGAAATCTGCGCGAGAGCCTGTTCCTTTCCGGCGCTGATGTCGTCCCAGTTTCCGATGTATGAGACAATCACTTTGACTGCGGGATTGATTGATCTGGCGCCTTGCTCAAAAGCGGCGAAGCTTCGTTTTACCGGCGGGAGCTCCGTGCCACCAATTACGCCAATAGTGCCTGTTTTGGTTGCTGCGCCAGCCACGATTCCAGCAAGGTATGATGCTTCCTCGAATGCGAACTCCACTCCAGTGACATTTTTTGCGACTCGGGTTCCGGAGGTTGTCACGTAAACCGTTTTAGGAAACGATGGTGCGACTCTGACCGCTGCGTCCTGAAATTCAAAGCCGTGACCGAACACAATGTCGAATCCCTTTGCTCCGTACTGCCGGAAGTTTTCTTCGAATTCGGCGGGTGTGCGGGTCTGGATATGGCTGACTTCAGCGCCGAGGCTGTCCTTGATGCGCATCAGTCCTTCGTATGCGCCGCCGTTCCAGGATTTATCCGAAATCGGGCCTGGGGTCAGCAGGGCGACTTTCAGTGTGGCTTGGCTATTGGGCGGAGTTTCGCCCCCGTTACCCGAACAAGCGCCGAAGATAATTAATCCGGCCACCCAGATCCATGTGGACAACTTACGGTCGAAATTGGTTGACCGGGTATGTAAGTAGTGCGATGGCACGAGGTTGCACGCTTGTGGAATCATTGTGGAGTACGGGCTATCCCGATCAGGTCGCTGAGCCGCTCAAGGTCGTCAGCGGAATAAAAATGGATACTGATCGATCCCCTTTCATTGGATTTCAATGTTATCGTCACATCTGTCTGGAGGTATTTCCTGAACTTTTCTTCGATGCTCCTCAGTTCTGCAGAGCGTGAATCAACCCGTTTCGGCCTGCCTCGACGTGCTGTCGCTCGGGCGCTCTCTCCTTCTCTCGCCCGCCGTTCCACGTCGCGCGCACTCAATCCCTTGCTGACTATTTCTTTTGCGAGGGCGATGATGATTGCTTCGTCCTTCAGTCCGAGCAGAGGGCGGGCGTGCCCGGGGGTGATCCGGTTTTCCCGGAGAAGCTGGCGTACGGCGGCAGGCAACTGGAGAATCCGAAGGACATTTGCAATCGTGGATCGGTCCTTCCCCACCATCGTCGCGACAGTTTGCTGGGTATATCCGAACTCCTTGATCAGCCGATCGTAGCCTTCTGCCTCCTCGATGGGATTGAGATCGGAGCGCTGGAGATTTTCTACAAGTGCCAGGGTCAGGATTTCCTGATCGGTGAGATCTTTGACGACCGCAGTTATCGTTTTCCAGCCGATGTTGGCCGCAGCCCGCAGGCGACGTTCGCCGGCTATCAGCTCGAATCTGTTTGTCTGATTTGGTGCGGGACGGACGGTAATCGGTTGCAGCAGGCCGGTGGCCTTGAGACTTTCCTGAAGTTCACCCAGCTCGGAGGCAGCGAAGTTTTTTCGCGGCTGGAATGGGTTGCTGCTGATGTTGGCGACTGCGATCTCGCGGAGGGCGCTCGTTCCCTCACTGGTTACATCGTCGCTCGGCTTCGCGTTGAACAGCGCGTCCAGGCCGCGGCCGAGTCGCTGAGTAGATTTGTCAGTTGCCATATTTTTCAGTTGTTAAATGATGTTTATCCGTTGCGGTTCTTGCCATCAGCTCGGTTGCGAGTGACCGATAGGCTTTCGCACCAATCGATGTAATATCGTAGAGAATAATCGGTTTACCGAAGCTCGGCGCCTCGGCGAGCCGAACGTTTCTGGGGATAACGGTTTCAAAAACCGTAGCGTCAAAATAGGCGCGCGCATCCGCGGCGACCTGGCGCGAGAGATTGAGTCGGGCATCGTACATCGTGAGCAGAACTCCGACGATTGAAAGGTCTGGATTGGCGCCATGCTGAATCCGGGTTACCGTGCTCAGCAACTGGGTCAGGCCTTCGAGGGCGTAGTATTCGCACTGTAGCGGAATGAGGATAGCGTCCGCGGCGCTCAGGATATTGAGCGTAATGAGCCCCAGCGATGGCGGGCAGTCAATGATAATGAAGTCGTAGTTGTCGCGGATTGTCGACAACGCATCGCGCATTGCAAGATTCCGGTCGGCACGATCGACAAGCTCAATCTCGGCGCCGGCGAGGTCTGAGTTTGAGGGTACCACGTCGAGACCGGGTATCTGGATCGCGGTTTTTACAACTTTGTCGATTGTCGTCTGGCCGATCAGCGCTTCATATAGAGTGAGTCGCGGCTCCGCTACCCGCAATCCGACGCCACTGCTGGCATTTCCCTGTGGATCGCCGTCGATGAGCAGTGTTCGCTGTTCAGCGACGGCGAGGCTCGCCGCGAGGTTAACGGCGGTAGTGGTTTTGCCGACTCCGCCCTTCTGGTTTGCGATTGCAATGACGTGACCCACACCCCTGCCCGCTTTTCGAAGTTGATTTTAGCAAATGTACGGAGAGCTGGCATTGAATCAGGCAGATAGCCCACACACACGACTCGCGACTGGTAGAGATAGGACCGGGATCCTAGGTAAGTCGAGCGTTTTTGACTCACTTTTGCGGGCACGCATTTTCCCTTAGAGGGTGCTGCACAGCCCGTTACCGGTAAACTGTAATCTGTCACCTGTTTACCAGTTACCCGTTACCTGTTACCTGTTCCATGGCTACGCGCTAACCGCTAACCGCAACCCGCAACCCACAACGACGGCCGGGTACCCCTCTCGACCGAATACCGAAAGAGGATAGGATAGGCAAGCCAATCGAGCGCCAGATGTGTCACGTAAAAATTGTTTCACGTGAAAATGAAACGCAATCGATTTGGCGCCCCCTGCTAGCGTGTACCGCCGACCAAGCTCCACCGAGTGGTAACCTCCACAGCCACTGTCTGCTCTCCCGGGCTGATGGGAGTATCTGCCATCGCGGCAACGTCACCCGCTGTCGAACGCATCATCATCGGCGGGCGCGGCGGTGGCGGATGGTAAGCCCCAATGCCGATTTCAATAATACTTCCAAGAGTGCCGCCGGCAGCGCGCGCTGCTGCTTCGGCCTCAGCTTTAGCCTTCTGGATTGCGAGCGCAATGGCTTCGCGCCTGGCAGCTTCGGTGTTTGAAGCGAAAAACTGCAGCGATGTGACCATATTCGCACCTTTTGCCAGCGCAGCATCTATGACAGGGCCGACCTGCGTCAACGTCCGAACTTCGACGAGAAGTGTGTTGGTCACATTGTAGCCTACGATAACCGGCTCTCGGTTTGGTTGATAACGCTGCTCGGGATAAACGTTGTAGCTGCTGGTGGTAACCTGATTGGCAGCGAGACCCAATGCCCGAATTGCATCGATCACTGACTTCAGCTTGACAGCATTCTGGGAAGCTGCCGCTGCTGCGGTTGGGGCTTTTGTTTGCACACTGATCTGAATTGCTGCACGGTCCGGCGAAACTTTTACCTCACCTCGCGCCACTACCATAATAGTACTTGGAAATGACGCATTAATGTCGGTATTTTGTGCTGATAGTGGCGCCGAAATAAGACTACAAGCGACAAGTGCAATTTTCAACATGGTTTTTGGATCTGATAGAATTGTGAGCGAACGCAGACAAGACAAAGAGCACGTAGTCTTCGGTGGTCGCCAAAACAACGAGCGTCACACCACCATGGAGTAAGACGTGTTTGGACAGCCGGACTTGCACACTCCACCATACCTCCCAAGTCAACGGCTTTGTGAGTCATCGCGCCCGCAGCTTGCAGGTGCGTACCGGCACCACGGAAAACCACATGATACCTCGGGGCTCGATAATATCACAGACGCTCCACATCATGGAGCCGGCTGACATCCATTCCCATTATCCCCTCCCTGTCACTCCGTCTGAAAATACTCGCGAAATTGGCGTTCCAGATGATTTCTGCTGGCTTGTAAGAGGATCGCGAGTGGACGGTCTGCGAGGAAGTTTCATCGGTGCCGGTCAGAAGAATGAGAATCTCGGCATCACTTCCCTCGAGATCCGCAGCGGTCAGCCCCGCGAGTGGACTGGATTCGTCAATAGGATGCACAAGGGTCCAGCTCAGCGGGAAGAACACCACCCGTGTCCGCTCCAGTTTCAGGTCGTGAAACTTCCTCGCGACACCTTTCTGGGTCAGCTCGATGCGGCTCAGGATCAGCGTCGCCTCGACTTCGATGATCTGGCTGCTCCTTGCATTCGCAATTCTGAACATCAGCGCCGATATCCCGCGATAAGGCGCGACCACAGCGTTCCGGCTGTAAATGATCTTCGTCGTCGGTCGCGAGAACCGTGCAAACACTACTCCGGTAGCGAGTGCGACACCGACAATATTGAGAAGTGCCTCAATGGTCACCAGCACGTTTGCCGCTACTCCGACCGGCGCGATATGGCCATACCCTATAGTCGCAAAAGTCTCGACGCTGAAGAAGAATGCCCGCAGAAATTCTCCGCCCATCGTTTCTGCGGGCAGCCCCTGAATGGCGTCAGGTCCACAAAGCAGGTATCCGACAGCGAACACAAGATTGATGACGAGATAGGCAGCCGCGAGAAATCCGAGAAAGCGCGGCCAGGTTACCGATAACGACCAGTGATAGAAGCTCAGCGCCGAGAACGGCTTGAGCCCGTATCTCGCGACATTGAAGCTCCCGTCACGGTTCAACAGCCGCTTGTGACTTTCCCTCGCCACCTCGGATCCAAATCCGAGATCCTTCGAGGGATCCTCGGGCGCCGAAGGTTTCAGGGCCTCCAGATCGGTAATGGTGGGTGAGCTCAAGTGACGCGAATCCTCATTACACTCGTTGCCATATAACGCAGCATCTGCTTCGATCGATACGGTATAATGGCGAACCCGTGCAATCGTGGCCAGAAACCCGGCGTGCTTTCGGCTCGGTAGCACAGCGCGGGTACATTGGTGCACATGCAATCAACCGACAGGTCTGTCGCCAGAGCAACACTGCTCGTAGTCGTATCTGCCTGCTGCTTCGGTTCACTCACTACAATCGTTCTGTTTGCAACGCGCACCGGCATGTCGCTCGTCACGGCGATGTTCTGGCGCTATCTGCTTGCTGCGCTAATTCTGATGATGCTGGTGCGAACCGCGCCCCGTGCTGCGATATCCCGACGTCAGGCAGCCTGGCTCAGGCTGACCGGAGGACTGGCACAGGCAGTCATTACGTATCTGTCACTGCTTGCACTCGACTACATGCCGGTGGCACTGCTCGCGTTTCTATTCTATACATATCCCGCCTGGCTGACGGCGATCTCAGCCACCCGGGGCAAGGAACCACTCACTTCAACAAGAGTAATTGCGCTTGCGATCGCCATGGGAGGAATCGTAGTAATGGTGGGCGCGCCCAGCGCAGGCTCGCTCAATCCTACAGGTCTGGCGCTCGCGGCGGTACGGCGCTGCTGTATGCGCTTTACCTGCCGGCAATCGCCAGCGCGCAGAAGGGCGTTCCAGCAATTACGGCAACCTTCTATCTCGTTGCGGGAGTTGCGGCGTCGTTCCTCATCGCTGGTGTCGCAACCGGAGAGCTTGGATTGCCGCAAACTCCAGCACTCTGGGGATACGTCGTACTACTTGCTGTCCTCTGCACAGTGATGGCATTCGGGGCGTTGCTCGCAGGGCTGAGAACACTGGGGCCAGTCAGGACTGGCATCGTCGCAACGATCGAGCCCTTTTTCACAACTCTTCTCGGAGCGGTTTTTCTATCCGATCAACTCGGACCAGAGGTGCTCGCCGGAGGCGCGATGATCGCGGGTGCGGTGATTCTGCTCTAATGGCAGGGCAAACCTACCCCTAGCCCACAGCCCCCTTCCGTCTTCCCCGCTCCAACTCGATCAGCAGATTCTGGATGTCGCTCGGACTGACTCCCGGAATGCGCGCGGCCTGACCGAGCGTGCGGGGCTGAATGGACCCCAGCTTCTGCCGGGCCTCGAACGACAATGACTGCATACCGTCATACGGAATCTCAGCAGTGAGCGCGAAATCCCCCATCTGTTTCATCCGCTCGGCCTGCGCTCGCTCCCGCTCGGAATAGCCTTCATATCTGATTTCCAGATCGGCCTTGAGTACAGCTTCGCTGGAAATATTCTCGCCTGCTCCCGCTGCTTCGAGCAAATCGCCGAGGGCGACGCCATGCCTGCGGGCCAGCTCGATGATCGTCACGGGATGATCGATTGCCGAGCTTGCTACAGCCGCCAGCAACGGCGCAGCTTCATGCGGGGTAATCGGCGGCTGCTCGGCGAAATCGCGTACTGTTTTCCCCTCGTCGATACGGTATTCGATGATCCTGCGTTCGCCGGGCTCGTAGAGATGTGCGGGGAGGCCCCGGTTGCACAGGCACAAAGGCGTGCCGAAGCAAAGCAAATTGGCCGATGCGAGAACAAATATGAACCAAGGCTTGCTGCGGCAGCTTGGCGCGCTCAGCGATAAGGGACTGGAGACCGATGAGACCGATGAGACCGATGAAACCAAGGGGCTCGGGATGGATGTGCACAAGGACTCAATCACTATCGCCGTGCTTCTGGATGGCGCGAAAGTCCCGACGCGCCTTGACCGGCTGCCAAATGACCGGGCTGCGCATACATTCTCCCGCATCCCATGTCAAACTCAATCGTGGTGATTCCCTGCTATAACGAGGCGCAGCGCCTGGATACGGCGGCGTTCAGCGCTTTCGTGGCAGCGAATCCGGACGTTCGACTTCTGTTCGTGGACGACGGAAGCACGGATGACACCCTGAAGGTCCTTGAGCAGCTCCGGGAATCAAATCCAACCCAGCTCCTGGTGCGATCGCTTCCGGGAAACCGCGGCAAGGCCGAAGCTGTCCGGCACGGTCTGCTCGAAGCGTGCGCCGCTCACCCTGATTACGTGGGGTTCTGGGACGCTGATCTTGCGACGCCGGCGGAGGACATTCCGGTGTTCACGAAGCTGATGGATGATCGGCCGGGCATCGAGATGGTATTCGGGTCGCGCGTCAATCTCCTGGGCAGACATGTCCACCGGAATCTTGCCCGGCACTACATGGGTCGGGTGTTCGCGACCGCCGCGGCTGCCACGCTCGGAGTGGGAATCTACGATACACAGTGCGGCGCCAAGCTTTTCCGTGTGACGGACGGTTTCGTGTCTCGTCTCCAGGAACCGTTCATCGGGGGCTGGATCTTCGACGTGGAGATGATCGCACGGGAGGTTCAGGCCCGACGCGCGAGCGATCTTCCTTCGGTGCGCGATGTCATATTCGAGTGCCCGTTGATGGTTTGGCGCGACGTAAAGGGCTCGAAGCTCCGGCTCACGGATCGGTTCGTAGTTGCCGCTACTCTCGCGAGGATCTACTGGAAGTACATTGGACCAGGGAGCCGGACGCTTCCCCAATCACATGGCTGACGACCTGGCACCGCCCCGCATCGCAGGGACCAGTCGGGCATTTGCGGGGGTGCTGAACGCTCTCAGGACATCAGTGCGGCGGCTTCGTACCAACGATCTGCAGGTGAGCACGGCGCGCAAGGTGGGAATCACTCTCCTGATGCTGCTGCCCTTCTCGGCGATCGTGTTTCTGCTGCGGCTGAGGCACGCGGTGAAGGGGCCGATCACGGTTGATGCGCCCGCGACTGATGGTCTGATGTTCGAGTGCCATCCTCCGGACCTGATTCAATTGTACCTGTGGGTCTTCGGTATCTGGGAACCGGACATCACGCAGCTGGTTCGGAGCCGCCTCACTTCGGGCGACGTGTTTGTGGATGTTGGGGCGAATATCGGGTATTTCACACTGCTGGCTTCCGGCAGGATCGGTGCGGAGGGACTGGCGGTCGCAGTCGAAGCATCGCCAGCAGTATTTGCTCACCTGAATGATTCGTTGCGGCGAAACGGGGAGCCGGGAAATATTCGTACAGTGAACATGGCGGCGGCTGCACAGGCCGGCTCGCTTCCGGTTTATGGGGGTCCGGGCCACAACACCGGCCTTTCGAGCACAGTCGACCGCTGGGGGAGGCCGCGTCAGGCGACGGTCGAGGCGCTACCGCTCGACGAAATTCTCCGGCAGCATGAGCTCTCCGGCGTTCGTGTCGTGAAGATCGATGTCGAGGGTGGAGAGGACGAAGTGCTCGCGGGAATGACCAGGATGCTTCGCGAAGCGCCCCCGAGCCTCGAGATACTTCTGGAGCTTTCGCCCCGCTGGTGGCGCGACAAGACGAAGCGCCCGATCGACGTTCTCCGGCCATTTCTTGATTCCGGCTTCAATGTCTATAAGGTGGAGAACAGCTACTGGCCCTGGCGCTACATGTGGCCTGCCTGTGTGAGAGCTCCGCGCAGGATTCGCGATGGCCTGGAGCGGCGTGACAGGCGAATAGACCTGGTGCTCTCCCGCGCCGATTCAGAGACTCTCTGAGATGAGTGAGTCGATCGAGTTCAGGGAACGAGCGAGCGCTGCCGTTTTCGGAATAGTTGGCGCGCTGATTCTGTCGGTTCTTTATCTGCTCGCACGATCCGGTTTCGGCAATCCACTCTTTCCGGTCGTCGTAACGCTCGGTGTCGCGCTCTTTATCATCTGTGTTCCGCTGTATGCGTCCACTCGCCTGTCCATGGACAGGGTCGCAGCCGGTACGCCGGAATGGTGGAAATGCCAGCCATTCCTGTCTCTTGTCGCCATCGCGCTGACGTCATTGGCTGGCGCGAGTGCCGACAGGATTGGCGCGGCGCCCTCCACTCTGATAATGGCGCTTGGAGTGAGTGCGGCCGTCTGGGTAATGGTTCGCTGGTTCAAGGCCATCGGACTGGCCGGGGCGCTGGCAATAATCGGATCCGCGTCGCTCTTTTTCGGATGGGCGGGGGGGGTCGCCTGGAGCTCGCGCCACAAGCATCCGCTGTTTCAGGAGGCCCTGGCCACCAGCGGCAACGTTCATCACGACGCGCTGTTCAACTCGGCTGTCGGGAACATGATTCAGGCGTACGGTATTCCCAGCACCGGCGTGGATGGAGTCCCTTACATACCCTATCACTACGGCGCCTCGTGGTTGCACGCTCAGTGGGCCGACCTCGCCGCGCTGGACCTCCTGTCCTTTTACAACCTCGGCCCCACGGTCGTAATGATTCCCGTATTCGGGTTCGCGCTTCTGCTGTTCGTCGTGGAGGTGCGTGCGGCGTTGCGACGCAGGGGCAGAGCACCGGTGAAGCCGCTGGAGCTGGACTATGTCGCGGGCGGAGCGCTACTGGCCGGTACGATCGGGGTGATTCCATCCACCGGTCTCACGGCAATGGGAATCTGGAATACACACGTGCTGATTTCCGAATCGTACACCACGGGGTTGCCCGTTTTCCTCTTTGTCGCGGCGGTGCTGCTCGTGTTCCACGATTCGGGTGCCATCGTTTCCAGACGCCGCCCGTCTGCCCTCTTCCTGCTGGTAGCGCTGCCCTTGATGCTCGCCGCGCTTGGGTTTCTCAAAGTCTCGTTGATGATCCTAACCCTGGGCGCGGTTGGCTGGACTGCGCTGCGTCAGGGTTTGTGGCGCGATACGCTCGTGGTTGCAGCGGCGGGAATCTCGGTGATTACCGCAGTCGGGTTGTACTTCGTGGTCTCGCTGCCGTCACAGAACCAGGGAGTAGTGCCTCTCGCATTCATGCGATCGAGCATCGAGCCTGGCTGGTGGATCTGGTTTCCGTTCGTGCATCTCTTCTGGTCGTGGGTCTATGTAGTTGCGCGTGCGCGGGAGGAGGGCGTTCGCACGTCAGGCGATCTCGTCGCGCGGTTTCGCGACCGGCGGCTTCTCGACGCCGAACTTGTCGCGGCGATTGCCGTGGCTGGCTTCATTCCCGGTCTCGTTCTCGAGATCCACGGCGGTTCGGCATTCTATTTCTCCGACGTACAACGCTGGATCGCCCTGCCGCTCGTCATGGCTATGGGAGCGGGGTGGCTCGCCAGGCCCCAACGGAACCCGGATGCGCTGTCCGGCATTTCTGCGAAAACGCAATTGATCGCAGGCATGCGCCTCTCAAATGTCGCGCTGGTGCTCCTGGCGCTGCCGCTGCTCGGTACTGCTCTGCGCAACGTGACACGCGCGCAGGAAACGGCGTTGCGCCAGAACCTCACGATACGGCGTGACGTTTACGCGCTCGCTGGAGTTGTACCGCCCGTTGCCTGGGGTTACTCCAGCGACGAGGCAATTCTCCGGACCGGGCTGCAACATTCTCCCCGCTACAGACTCATCTCGGCCCTCCGCACACTGGACGACCTGCCTCGTGCGCAGAAGCGGATTACAGCGCTGTTCATTCCACAATCGGACAGCATTTTCTGGAACCTCCTGCCTGAGCCGGAACGGTGCAACATCGTTTCGCTGGCCGCACCCGCACTCTCGGGAATGGCGATGATCGACGGCATGCCTCCCGCAGGGTGCGGCTACACTGATCAGTACGCGTTCGGGTTTTTCAGTCCCAGACGGGGTTCGCAGACAGAAGCCCAGGTCACCGATGCAAGCGTCTGTACGCGAGCGGTCGGGAAGGGGTTTTTACGAGTTGTGAGGCTGGAAAGTGGTCCTGTCTATCGGCTTCCGAGCGTCGATTGCGTTCGACGTTGAACGGGTCGTAGGGCATACGGGGGAATCGCAATGTAGTGGGATGGCGGGCAAACAGGGGCGCGAAGCTGCATTAGAAAGCCCTTAAATTCGGGCATGACTTCGCCACCCAGATCCGTTGCAAGAGCGACACTTCTCGTCGTCGTGTCGGCGTGCTGCTTCGGGTCGCTCACTACAATAGTACTGTTGACTTCTCGCGCCGGGCTGCCGCTCGCCGCGGCAATGTTCTGGCGGTATCTGCTGGGCGCGCTGACACTATTCGTTTTGATGAAGCTTGCGCCGCCGGCGCGAATCACCAGGCGACAGGCACTCCGGCTGGTTCTCATCGGAGGGTTGGCGCAGGCGACGATCACCTACCTTTCGCTGCTTGCGCTCGACTACATCCCCGTTGGGCCGCTGGCATTTCTCTTCTATACATATCCTGCGTGGCTCGCTGCGATTTCAGCTGCACGCGGGAAGGAATCGCTCACGTTGATGAGGACCGTTGCGCTCGTCATCGCAATGGTGGGAATCGTCGTGATGGTAGGCACCCCCAGCGCCGGCTCGCTCAACCCGATCGGTGTAACCCTCGCGCTCGGCACTGCCATACTCTACGCGCTGTATCTGCCTTCTGTTGCCAGCGCGCAGGAGGGAATTCCGGCGCTGACGGCGACGTTCTATCTGGTCGCGGGGGTAGCGGCATCGTTCTTCATCGCCGGCTTGGTGACGGGAGAGCTACAGGTGCCTGACACTCCAAAGCTCTGGGGATACGTCGCGATGCTTTCACTCATCTGCACCGTCATCGCATTTGGTGCGCTGATGGCGGGGTTGAAGGTATTGGGCCCCGTTACGACAGGTATCGTCGCGACGGTGGAGCCATTCTTTACCGCACTACTCGGAGCTGTTTTTCTGGGGGATCAGTTCGGGCTCGAAGTGTTAGCGGGCGGAGCACTTATCGCGGGCGCGGTGATTCTCCTACAACGTCAGGGAGCCACGCCGCTCAAACAGTCGCCGGCTTCCGTCTTCCCCGCTCCACTTCGATCACCAGATTCTGAATATCGCTCGGACTGACGCCCGGAATTCGCGCGGCCTGCGCGAGCGTGCGCGGCTGTACGGTGGCGAGCTTCTGCCGTGCCTCGAAAGAGAGCGACTTCATTCCGTCGTACGCGAGATCGGATGAAAGCGGAAAGCCACCCATCTGCTTCATACGCTCGGCCTGCTCTCTCTCCCGCTCGAAATAGCCCTGGTACCTGATCTCCAGATCGGCGGTGAGAATCGCCTCCGCGGAGAAATCATTGCTCACTGCCGCGGCATCGAGCAGATCTTTCAGTGCAACGCCGGGCCTGCGGGCGAGCTCCACGATTCTCACGGGTTGATCGAGGGCGGCGCTTCCCGCTGAAGCCAGCAACGGCGCCGCCTGCGACGGTGAGATAGTCGTCTGCTCGGCGAGCTCGCGAATCAATCGTTCTTCGTCGAGCCGGTGGTCGATTGTCTCGCGCTCCTTTAATGAATAGAGTCCGAGCTCGATTCCAAAATGTCCTAGGCGGCCGAGTGCGTTGTCCTGGCGGACGGTGAGCCGGAACTCGGAGCGGGATGTGAAGAGGCGGTAGGGTTCGTCTACACCGCAGGTAACCAGATCATCTACGAGAACGCCGATGTACGAAGTCTCGCGGCCGAAGACTATAGGATCCCTCTCGAGTGCGGACAAGCCAGCGTTGAGTCCAGCGACCACTCCCTGCCCCGCGGCTTCCTCGTACCCGGTGGTTCCGTTGATCTGGCCGGCGAAATAGAGCCCGTCGATGGACTTCACCTGAAGCGTCGCGTCGAGCTGAGTGGGCGGGTAGTAGTCGTACTCGATTGCGTAACCAGCGCGGTTCATGCGAACGTCTTCGAGGCCCGGCACCGTGCGCATGATCTCGAGTTGGACGGGAGCGGGCAGTGATGTCGACAGTCCGTTCACGTATAGCTCGGAGGTGTCGTGACCTTCCGGCTCGAGGAAGAGCTGGTGACGCTCGGCGTTTGGAAACTTGACCACCTTGTCTTCGACCGAGGGGCAGTAGCGAGGGCCGCGCGACGCGATCGCGCCGCCGTACATCGCCGAAAGGTTGATGTTGTCCTCGATGATCTGCTTCGCTTGCCTGTCGATATGGGCAATCCAGCATGGCATCTGTTCCGGATGGCGAGTCGTCGTGCCATTCCGGCGCGGTTCGTTGTGGAAATGCGACCATGAGTAATCGAACTGGTCGATCTCGCTGTCCTGGCGTTCGAGCGCTGAGTAGCTCACTGAGCGGCCATCGATGCGCGGTGGTGTTCCGGTCTTGAACCGCGCCACCGTCAGTCCCGCTTCTTCCAACTGCTCGGCGAGATGGGTCGTCGATGATTCGCCGGCACGGCCGCCGGCGAGATTGGTCGTGGTGCCGATATGGATGCGGCCGCGGAGAAAGGTGCCGGTGGTGATCACGACTGACTTTGCGGTGAAGCGCCGTCCCTCGATGGTTTCGATGCCGGTAACCCGAGATCCTTCGGACATCATGAGCCGTGCGACGGTGCCCTGGATGGTGTGCAGCGTCTGATGCTGTTCGATGAGCGTGCGTACCGCTCTGCGATAGAGTCCGCGATCGCACTGCGCGCGGGGTGCCCACACTGCGGGCCCTTTGCTGCGGTTGAGCATGCGGAATTGGAGCGTGGCCATGTCTGTTGCGCGGCCCATGATTCCGCCGAGTGCGTCGACTTCGCGGACGACCGTGCCCTTGGCGACTCCGCCGATGGCCGGGTTGCAGGACATCTGGCCGATGGTTTCGAGCGCGCTGGTGACCAGGCCTACGCGTGCGCCGAGTCTGGCGGCGGCGACGGCGGCTTCGGTGCCGGCGTGTCCTGCGCCGACTACGAGGACGTCGAAGTGAGCTTCAACCGACTGTGAGTGTGGTCTGCCTGGCATACATTGAAGGTAACGCTGCCTGCGCCAGGAATTGGCGGCTTCATCATGTTTGGAGAGAGAGCAGATGCCTATCGCCGTTCCGGCTGGATTGCCATCGATATTCATCAGGAAGGAAGCGTTCGAGCGGTCGGGGCTGGCGCGGTCGGAGATCGATCAGCGGTTCAATCTGACGGATGCCGAGTTCAGGGTTGAAGGGGCGTTGGTGGTGATGGGGCCGCTGCCGTCGGATGATATGATCGGAGAAGTGGTGGAGTATCTCGAAGAGAAAGGGCTGGTGTACTTCGAGGAGTTTTTTGAGTTGAGCGGGAACTGGCCGGAGTGGCTGGGGCTGTACGCGATGTGAGGGGGTTGGGGGGTAGTATCGTTTCCCACTACCGAAGGGAGTTCTGGCATGCTGAGGATTGCTGCTGCGTTGTCGGTCGTCGTGGTACTCGCGTGCAGAGCGACACCTGCTGCGCCAATCTCGGATATTGCAGGAACCTGGGGCGGGGAGAACGCGGGGCTGATCGCAACTGACAGCTCGGCTCATGTTCACATCGGGTGCACGTTGGGTGAAACGCGCGGGCCGATACGGGTTGATGGGGATGGTCGGTTCGAAGTAGACGGGACGTATAACGTCGATGCGTACCCGGTGGACCGCGGGATTACGCATCCTGCTCGATTTAGCGGACGGGTCGTTGGGAGTTCGATGACGTTGAGTGTTGCGCTGACTGATACTGCGCGGGTGCTGGGGCCGGTGACGCTGGTGTATGGGAAGGAGCCGAGGATGGGGGGTTGCCCGATATGTAAAGTGCCTGACAGTTGAACCGAGGTAAGGTGGGCGAGAAGCTCGAGCAATCCGTATGTTGAAAAGAGTAACAGTGTCAGGTGGCGACACCATCTCCATGACACGGTGTTCAGCGCGAGTTTGCGTGAGCGATGCGCGCCAGCGGAATATTGAAGCGAGCGACGTGCCTTTCACTGAGACACTCGTTTGCGACACACCTCCTGGGGTCGGGCGCCGACATTCAGACTATTCAGGATCTGGTTGGTCATCCTGATTTGAGAACTGTAAGGATCTATACGCGTGCTCATGCGTCCCTTGGTGTTCAACGCTGTACAGATGAATTACGCCGTGTTCGCTTTCAAGGCCACGCGGACCCTTCGTTGAGTTACATGTGAGGTGAGAGCTATGAGGCCCCGAACGATTACGGCTTGCTCGCCACGGTGGGGGCGAGGGAGTGATAGGCGCGGATGGTTCGGGCTCCAACCGTCCGCCGCTCGTAACGCGCCCACAGGTTCATGGTCAGAAGGCTTGGGCGCGTCCCGATGACAAAGCCCGAGGTTGGCAGCCGATATCGCTCGGCAGCGTCCACGCCTTTTCGAGTGGAGCTTCCCGCTCGGTGGCTCTCCCTCGGTCAATTCGAGGACATCCTGCGTGGAAATCGATTGGTGGCTCATGCCCGCGCTGGTGGAGCCGTCGTTTTCACGTTCCCCGCGCGAGCCGCCGTGCCCGCCGGCGTCGGCCTTTGGCTGCTGTCCTTCCTCAACCAGTTGGCGGCTGTCGGCACTGGATTGATTCATCTAGAGTTTGCAACCCCGGAAGGCCTGTTCAGCTACTTGGATCGCAACGGGTTTCTGCAACTACTGTCCGCGCGAATCACCACCTCTCCGCCGCGTCCGGCGATCTCGGGTGCCGATTCTCACAGAGGCCAAGCTAGCGGTCTCGTTGAGATTGCTCCACTGATTCCCGGCGTCACGGGCGGGGAGAGGCAACGGATCGTCGGGCAGGTGGTCGACAGCCTCGTCAATTTCTACCCAAGCAACGACGAGCAAACGCGCCGGCTTCGGAATCACGTCTTCACGGTTCTTGGGGAGCTGGTCGACAATGTTTTCAGCCATAGTCGAACCACGCTGCCGGGATTCGTGTGCCTCCAAGCGTACCACAGGTCGCGAGCTCCTCGCATCCAAGTCGGAGTTTCCGACAGCGGTATCGGGATTCCGGCGTCGATTCGAGGCATCCGTGATCAACGAGCAGCCCGGCGAAGCGATGCCGAACTCGTCATTCAGGCGTTCAATCAGGGCCTCTCACGACACGGCGCCCATGCAGGCCGCGGCTGCGGTCTTCCTCAGTGCGCTGCGCTGGCCGCTCGGTACGAATCGACCCTCTTCGTGCGGACTCCCAACGCGCGCATTGTTCTGCACCCCGCCACGATTCAGCGACCCGTCCACAACGCTGAGATCGACAACTCCGTTGGAAGCCTTAGGGGGACTCACATCTACATCGAATTTCGGACGAAGTAGCCCGACGCCTGCATTGCGGCTCCAAGTCACCTCGCGTAGGTTCTGTTTCGATGCAACCGATGAAACGGAATCGGCACGAGTTCCCTATCGTGCTTCAGGCCTATTTGGACGAAAAAGACGCCTGGGGCACAGAGTTTGGCGCGTGGGTGTTCGGCCGCATCAACCTTGAGCTGCTTAACCAAAGTGACGGCACCCTGGTGCCGATCGACTATTCTGGCCTAACCCGCTCGGATGTTTCGTTCCAGCGTGAGGCCGTGGTCGAGACGCTCCGAAAGCACCGCCCCAAGTTGCTGTTCATCGCGAGGGGTCTGACCGACCCCGACATTCGCGAAAACCTCGCCCTCGCGCTCGAAAAACGAGGGGAGGCGTTGCTCGTCGCGGATGACCCCTTTCACCCCACTGTGCTTGGGAAGCGACTTTCCGCCGAACAGTTCACAACGCTGGAGAAGGCATGGTCCGAGGGCCGCGTCGCATCGACGACTTTTGCGGACCTTAACCTCTCCACGGCCTCAAGCCGACTCACGACCCTTTGGCGGGCTGGGTTGCTCGAACGCGTTGAGGGCACGTCGCCCAGCGGGGGGCGGGAACACCGTTACTACTCAATCCGAGTTTCGGGCTGATCAGGCAATTCGGCGTATCTTCGGCTTGATTTCCTTGGGCACCCTCTTACATTCTGTTTCAATGAAACCGACGAAACAGAAGTCAATACTTCAGTATAGGTCGTACTCATGACAGTCCGGCCGTTCCGTGTACTGAGTCTGGACGGCGGGGGCATGCGCGGGACGTACACCGCCGCGTACCTCGCGTCGCTCGCCGCCACGTTCGCGCGCCGCCGGGATGTTCCAGCGATCGACGTGGGCGCCGCGTTCGACCTGATCGTTGGCACAAGCACCGGCGGCATCATCGCATGCGCACTGGCGTTTGGAATTTTCCCGGCCGACCTCGTTGAGTTCTACAGGAAGCATGGCCCCGCCATTTTTCCTCGTCGCCTGCCTCAGCGTGCTGGCGTTGACCTTGGCATCGACTTACTCGCCCGTAAAGGCAGTTTGCGATCGGGCTCCAAGGCCCTTGAGGCGGCGCTGCACGACCGATTTGGGAATGCAACGCTCGCCGAAGTCTACGAACGACGTGGAATCGCTCTTGCGGTTGCCGCCGTCGAGCTGAGTCAGCACCGGAGTTGGGTGTTCAAGACGCCGCACCTTTCAGCCACGACGAATCACCGCGATGATCTTACACGGCTCGTCGATGTTTGCCTGGCGACGACGGCGGCACCGGTGTATCGCTCAATCGCGATCGTCGATTGCGTTGACGGAGGCGTTGAAGGTTGCCGCGCGTTTGTCGATGGCGGCTTGTGGGCCAACAACCCGGTGCTCGTGGGCCTCGTCGATGCCCTCGCGATGTCCCCGCGTGACCAGCCGATCGAGATTTTCTGCCTTGGCACATGTCCGCGCCCGGCAGGTGAACAGGTCGCCAGGACCGACGTCCACCGCGACCTCGCAGGCTGGAAATTCGGCGGCGCCGCTGCAGCTCTGTCGGTCGACGCCCAGGAGTTTGCATACGACAACATCGCCAAGATGCTGGTGAAGCATCTGAACCGGCCTTGCGAAATCCTGCGGTTTCCGCGGGATCAAGTGCCTGCGGCTCTGCTTCCGTACTTGGACCTCGACGATACCAGGCCCGAGGCAATAGATGCGCTCGCTAATCAGGCCCGCACCGACGCTGACATGACCAACAGCCGGTGTGCCGATGCAGGGAGTCGCGAGGGACGGCTCATTACCGCGCTGTTTGCCGATGCGCCAGCCGCTGAGGTGACGAAGGCCGGTTGAAGGATCAGGTAACGAAACCACGTCGTGCACCCATGCCGCGTTCGCTGTGGGAGCCGAACTTCAAGCACGCGGACGCTGAGTATTGAGGAGAATGCTATGTTCGATTGCGAAGATGACATCCTGGCGTATCACGACGATGAAATTACGCTCCCGCAGCCCGAGCGCACCGCCATGCGCGACCGGCGCAACGCCAACCGCGACCGCGTTAAGGAAGGCCTGAAGAACGCGAGCAACCCCAGACCTATCGAATTCAAGGGTCAGGGATCGTACGCGATGAGGACGATGACCCAGCATCCCGAGAACAACTACGACATCGACGACGGCGTCTACTTCGAGATGACCGATCTCGTTGGGCCGAAGGGGGGCGATCTGTCGCCGCTTGACGCGCGGCAGATGGTTCGAGACGCAGCCGATGACGGTTGCTTCAAGACAAGACCTGAGGTTCGGAAGAACTGCGTGCGCGTCGTCTACGACGCTGGGTACCACATCGACATTCCGGTATATCGACGGGTCGTAACAAGGGATGCCTTCGGGCAGGAAAGCGTGCACTACGAGCTCGCGAGCAGCGAGTGGAAGCGTTCGGACGCGCGCGATGTTACGAAGTGGTTCGACACAGAGAACAATCGTCAGAGCGGCGACACGAGTAACGGTCGTCAGCTCCGCCGTATTACGCGCGAGATCAAGAAGTTCGCTAAGAGCCGAAACAGCTGGAGGCTCCTGAGCGGCTTCGGAATCACGAAGCTGGTCGCGGAGTGCTTCCGTGGCAACGTCAACCGAGAAGATGCCGCCCTCTACGACACGATGAAGGCGATTCGTGATCGTCTGAACCTCGACTTGGTCGTCAAGCATCCGGTGACCTTGAACGAGACGATCACCAACGGCGAGAAAGATCCGAAGGCGGTGAACCTGAAGGACCGTCTGTCGGATGCGATCAACTGGCTGGCGCCGCTCATCGAGGCAAACTGCACGCGCGAGAAGGCGGTGAAGTGCTGGGACAACGTGTTCAACACCGACTTCTTCAGCAATCGCTTCGAGGAGAGCACGCAAGCCGCGACGGCCGGATCTGCTTCAGTCCTGAGCGCCGGGCTGTTGATCGAGTCAGGCCAATCTGAAGGAGCACGCGACGCTGTCCAGAAGCAGGGCGGCGGACGCTACGCGTAGGGGTGAGCGGGGCGCGAGGCTTTCAGTCCGCGACGGCTGCTGTTTCGGCGTGGCTCCGAGAGCTTCCGGGTTCGGCCGTGCAACTCGGTTCTACCGAGTTGCGAGTATACGAGGGACGCGGATTTGTCGCTGGCTGGCGGTTCACGATTCAGTTCAGCGACGGCACACGGCGGCTTGATCTCCTCGTCGATGAATGGTTCCCGCGCTCCGCCCCTCGCGCGGCACTCATCGACCGACCGGATTTTCTGACGTGGCCACACGTCGAGCGCGACGGCGTCTTGTGTCTCCTGCCGGGTACGGCCGCAGTCGATCCGACAAATCCTGCGGGTGCTGCGCGTGTGACCATCGGCTCTGCGTGTGAGCTGATCGAAGAGTGCGTTGCAGGTTCCAATACCGACGACTTTCGACAGGAGTTTCTGTCGTACTGGAATTGGGCGCTGCCGGAGAAGCACGAGGCCTTCTACAGCCTTCTTGCTCCTGCGCAGCCGACAAGGGCAATTCGCGTGTGGAACGGGAAACCATTCGCCCTGCTGGCCGATTCGGATCAAGACATCTCGCGGTGGCTCACAAACCGTCGCGGTGAAAAGGATGTCGACGACTTGCCGTCTGGTGGACTCTTTCTCTGGCTGGATGCTGCGCTGACGCCCGCGGAGTACCCGGCCAGCGGGGGAGCTCTATTGGAACTGGTCCGGTCCGCAGGTGGAATCGAGATTCTCGAGCGGCTGGTGAAGGCGAATCCGAATCGGATCGTAATCGCGCTCGGCGCTCCCACGTCGAACGGACCATGCGTTGCCGTGGTGAGTGCGTGGCGTCCGCTTGCCAAAACCTATCCGAAGGGCCGCAGCCGGAACCCTGTCCAAGACGGGTTTAGGCCAGGCAAGATGCCCGCGCGGATGCTTATTCAGCGCTACGTTGCCGGAGGCCAAGTTGTATGGTCGCCGGTCGAGCGTGTCGACACCGACTGGATTCTCGGTCGAAATAAATCCGCTCACATTGAGCGCTTGCTCGCCGCCCGCGTTGTTGTTCTCGGCTGCGGCTCTGTTGGTGCCCCCGTGGCCTTGGCGCTGATTCAGGCCGGGGTGTCGAACATGACGCTGATAGATCCTGACAGCCTAAAATGGGCCAACACGACGCGACATCCCCTCGGCGCGTCATCCGTCGGCCGCAACAAGGCGGAAGCGCTCACCGAACATATCCGAAGGGATCATCCCCACGTTGGCGACATCTCGGCTCACCCCCGACGATGGCAAGACGTTATGCGTACGTCGCCTGACGTGTATTCAACGGCGACCCTGATCTTCAGCGCGATGGGCGATTGGGAGGCAGAGGGTGGATTGAACGAGTGGCACGTAGCGAGCGGCCGTCGATTTCCTATCGTATACGGATGGACCGAGCCTTTTGCTTGCGCGGGACATGCGGTAGCGATCTGCGGTGAGGGCGGCTGCTTCAATTGCGGCATGAGCAACGTGGGCGTTGCAGTATCGACCAGGACAAGCTGGAACGCTGCAACGGTTCGCCAGGAGCCCGCCTGCGGCGCGAACTACCAACCGTACGGCGCAGTCGCGCTTGGGCATGTCGTTTCTGCGATAGCAGGCGTGACTCTGACATACCTTACCCAGGACGTCTCGCAATCCTCGGAAGTGGTCTGGAGCGGCGAGGAGGAATTCCTCAAGGCGTGCGGCGGCTCTTGGACTGCAACCCCTGGGACAGCCAATTCGCTGGTTAAGCGGCCATGGGAACGGCGACCCGACTGCCCCACGTGTGCGTGATGCTCGAATACCCGATCGGAAGTTCGGGCCAAGTTCTCGTCTTGCCTGAGAAGGTCGTCCAGAAGTTCCGGAGATATAGACAGATGCGTTGGCGTCAACGGGAAGCGGGCGGACAGCTTTTTGCTCGCCTCTCCCTGTCCCACATCATCATCGAGGAGGCGACGGGACCACGTCGCACCGACAGACGTACGAGAACGAGTTACGTTCCCGATCGGGCGGCCGAACAACTAGAGATCGATAGCCGCCATGGCGAAGGCCTTCACTATGTGGGCGATTGGCACACGCACCCCGAGGCGCTTCCGGGTCCGTCTGGCCTCGACATCGCCAGCATCTCGGACTCAGTCTGCAGATCTAAACATGCGCTCAGCGGATTTCTGTTAGTGATCGTTGGCCAAGTTGAACCACCGGACGGTCTATTCGTCTCGGTCCATGATCGTTTCGGGAGCTTCTCGAGTCTCTCCCTAACGCGAACCCGACTTAGGCGCAATTGAGATCGGCCGTTGGTCTTGCACAAATCTCGGCAAGTCGGTTCAGTCGCGTCGACGACTTTCCAGCACTGTGGTAAAGCCTCCCCGTCAACCAGATCATCGAGAGGTAGATTCGGCGATCGACCTGGGCCTCGAGAGGTGGGTAAGAGGCGGGACCATCTCGCCGCGGATGAGCCTACCCGTTGCTTCTGCCCAAAGACCTCGTGTCCGCACTCGAGGCACACGCGGTCTAACGCGTTGGAGCAGTCGAACGCAGATCTGTCGGTACCGGCGGCTCCGCCGCCGCGTTTCATTGGAGCGTTCGCAGCTCAACGCAAGCGTTTATACAGCATCAGGAGCTTCCTGTTGATGGCACGTGTGGCCCGCGACTCTAATGATACGCTGCTCTGCCGCATCGGCGGCTTCACGCGCCTCCAAGAAGATTTGCTCACTGAGTGCTTCGCCGCGACACTTGCAAAGCGACAAGAAGGCGGCGAACGAATATTGGCGTCTTATCGCCACGAACTCACCACGACTGCGCAATCTTCGCGGTTGCATTGCAATTTCGACGCAGCATTCTTTCAAGGATCGAACAGCGCCCGTTGATATGCGCGTTGTTCGTCAGAAAAGGGTGCTGAACATTGAGCACAAGCTGTATGCGCCGCAGGGCCATAGACAACTGCCGCGGTACTTGGGACTTCCAAGGTCGATGCTGGGTTCGTGGCTTTCGTCAGCGCAGATTTTCGCAAAGTGGCTTAGGGTGTTGTGGATAACCCCAACTTGCGCTGAAACTGACTTGAGTCTTACTCTGTTGGTTGCTTCGTCTCTCACGCCTTCAACACCATGCACTGCCTTGAATGCGGTACGCCACGTACGCGCGGATCAGATTCTCATGAATGCCAAGGAATTAACCAAGAATGTCGGCCTTCTGTTTCGGTTGCGACCGAAACCATTCGGAAAAGACTCCCCAGGTCAATCTCTAGCTGAGGTTGATGACAAGTGGAGACTCGACAGCGTAATCCACAAACCAACTAGGATCCAGCTCACCAACACACGAACTGGACAACAGCTCAAACTGGAAGCAGACAACATAATGGAGCGTCGTAGTCCCGACTTCTTGATCCTACGATGCGAAGTAACAATTGGTCCGGACAGTGTGGATCTCGAACCTATTCATCGCGGATCGCCGTTAATACCGGAGAAAACTCGCAGACGTGAGGAGAAAGGTGAACGGCCTAAGTACATCAACCTGCCAGCCGGTTACGAGCGGCGCCTCAACTATCATCGGTATCGCATAGCCAAGGACTCCGCAGCGAAAGACGAGGACGGGGGGTATCGGTTCCCAGTGCGAGTCAAGGGTGTGAACAGTAATGTGCGTGCTTTCGAGGCAGAACTTATCAAGCGAATTGGGGTTTTCCCAACCATCACAAGAGTTTCCGACGGAGTCGGGGAGCTTGAATTTACTTACGTGGGATTCAATGATCCCGAGACGATTGAAAACTTGGCGATAAAGTATGGGCTCATCATTCTGCAATGCGGTAATCCATTCGCGATGTGAATTTGAGCAGCAACTTGCTTGGAGAGTTATGCGCGCCACGGACCTAGCACGGTTCCCGATCATCAACAACGGCTGACCCCGACGCCAGGCGCTGATTAACATCCCCAACAATTGGTGCGGCCAAGTGCCTAACAAGGAATGACCATGACATGATCACCGGCGCCATCAAGTCCCAAATCGACCAGATCTGGAACGCCTTCTGGTCGGGCGGCATCTCCAACCCACTTGAGGTGATGGAGCAGATCACCTACCTGCTCTTCCTCCGCCGTCTCGACGACCTGCACACGCTGGAGGAGAACAAGTCCGCCCGGCTCAAGGTCCCCATGGAGCGCCGCGTCTTCCCCACGGGCAAGGACGACATCGGCAGGAACGGCGGCCTCCCATACGAAGAGCTGCGTTGGTCACGCTTCAAGCACCAGGCGCCAGCGGAGATGTATGCGGTCGTTGGTGAGCATGTCTTCCCTTTCCTGCGCACGCTGGGCGGCGACGACTCCACCTACGCGCACCACATGAAGGACGCGCGCTTCACCATCCCCACTCCTGCGCTGCTGGCCAGAGTGGTTGACCTACTCGACGGTGTGCCGATGGAAGACCGCGACACCAAGGGCGACCTCTACGAGTACATGCTCGGCAAGATTGCCAGCGCCGGACAGAACGGCCAGTTCCGCACACCGCGCCACATCATCCGTCTCATGGTTGAGATGACGGCGCCGCAACCGACCGATCTCATCTGCGATCCGGCTTGCGGCACGGCGGGCTTCCTCGTGGCGGCGGGCGAGTATCTGCGTGAGCACCGGCCGAACCTTCTGCACGACACGAAGCTGCGCGATCACTTCCACCACCACATGTTCCACGGCTTCGATTTCGACAACACCATGCTGCGCATCGGCAGCATGAACATGCTGCTGCATGGGGTGGAGAACCCGGGCATCCGCTACCGCGACTCGCTGGCGCAGGATCACGCGGCCGACGAAGAGGCCTACACGCTGGTGCTCGCCAATCCACCCTTCGCCGGCAGCCTCGATTACGAGAACACCGCCAAGGATCTGCTTTCGATCGTCAAGACGAAGAAGACCGAGCTGCTTTTCCTCGCGTTGTTCCTGCGTCTATTGAAACCCGGCGGCCGCGCTGCTGTAATCGTACCCGACGGCGTTCTGTTCGGCTCGAGCAAAGCGCACAAGGAGTTGCGGCGACTGCTGGTGGAAGAGCAGAAGCTCGATGCGGTGGTGTCGCTTCCGGGCGGCGTATTCAAGCCCTACGCGGGCGTGTCCACCGCGATCCTGTTCTTCACCAAGACCAACTCCGGTGGCACCGATCAGGTGTGGTTCTACGATGTCAACGCCGACGGCTGGAGCCTCGACGACAAGCGCACTCCGCTACTGTCAGAAGACAAACTTGGTCCAGCGCCGCGCACTGCGCTGATTGAGGACGAGCAGACGAAGAACAACCTTCCCGACGTGCTGGCGCGCTGGGCGCGGCGAGACGGCGCCGAGCGCGAGCGGGCGCGCACTGCGCAGAGCTTCTGCGTGTCCAAGGCCGACATCGCTGCGCAGGGCTACGACCTCTCGCTCAATCGATACAAGGAAGTGGTGCATAAGGTGATCGAACACCGCGCGCCGAAGGAGATCCTTGCTGAGCTCGCGAAGCTGGAGGAGGAGATCACGCAAGGGATGAAGGAATTGGAGGGGATGCTCAAGTGACTGCGTGGAAAACCATTGCGCTTGGCGACCTCACAGAGTCTGTGGAGTATGGTGTAACCGCCTCGGCTTCGCAGCGGCCTGTCGGCCCAAAGTTCCTTCGCATTACAGACATTCAGGACGGCGCTGTGAATTGGGACAGTGTGCCATGGTGCGAGTGCGACGCGCGATCTGCATCCGATGCGCAGCTCAAGCCGGGCGACATAGTGTTCACGCGAACTGGCGCCACGACTGGGAAGAGTTTTCTCATCCGCGACTGTCCGAGGCAGACGGTGTTCGCGTCCTACTTAATTCGCGTCCGACTTGGACATACCGCAGAGCCGAGCTTCGTCAGTCGTTTCTTTCAAACCCCAAGCTACTGGGCACAGATCACGAAGAGTGCGCGGGGGCTCGCACAACCCGGGGTTAACGCGACGACGTTAAAAGCTCTTCGGGTGCCGCTTCCTTCCCTCCCTGAGCAGCGGCGAATTGCGGACGTGCTAGATCGGGCGGACGCGCTGCGGGCCAAGCGCCGCGCCACTCTCGCCCAACTTGACACCCTCACCCAATCAATCTTCCTCGACATGTTCGGCGACCCCGCCACGAATCCGAAGGGCTGGCCGGTAGCACCGCTTGCTGAGATGTGCAGCCTGTCTGGCGAGTACGGTGCGGGTGTAGCGTCGATGGAGTACGATTCAAATTTACCGCGGTACGTGCGGATAACCGATGTCACCGAGGGCGGCGAGCTTGCTGCAGAGAAGGTGTCACCGTCCGGCGATGCACGGGACTGGGAGCGCTATCTGCTCGATGCGGGCGACGTCCTGTTCGCCCGCTCGGGCGCGACGGTTGGCAAGACGTACATTCATCGGCCAATACACGGCGATTGTGTCTTCGCTGGCTACATGATTCGGTTTCGCCCGAAGGCCGACAAGTTGTCGGCCGAATACCTATTTGAGTTCACGCGCTCCGCTGCTTACCGCTCGTGGGTGTCAGTGCGCCAGCGCGTGGTTGCGCAACCCAATATCAACGCGCAACAGTATGGACGAGAGTTGCTGATCCCACGTCCACCAGTTTCTCTCCAGCATGAGTTTGCCAGTCGCGCGAGCGGAGTTAGCAGTCTGAAATCTGCTTACCGTGCCTCCCTCCTAGAACTTGACACCCTCTTCTCATCTCTCCAGCACCGAGCCTTCCGGGGAGAGCTGTAGCCGTGCCCGCCCTCGCGCCACTCTTCACAATCTCGCACCCGATCACGGCGTCACTCACCACCATCGAGCGGGCGCGCGATTTTTCGAGGGGGCAACTCGTCGAATACGCGGATCGAACGCATGAGCCAGCATGCGCTGCTGCTGGAGGCGCATCACACCACCCACATCGAAGTCAGGCCACGACTTCAAGCGCTTGTTTACGTTGAGCCTTTAGACCGCGACCGCGGCGCAATGTCAAACCGTGGGTCGCTCCTCGAATAGCTCTCTCGCCCACCGACAATACAATTCAGCGGTGTGCAGAATCCTGCGTCCATCTTCAATCGTGTAGTACGACCCCTGGTACGAAACGGTGTCTTTTTCGAGGAGGACCTTGCCGAGCTGTTTCGCTCGACCAGGTGGCAGCCGGGGACCGAGAATTGACCGTAATGTGTCGATCGCTCTCGCGTGGTCGTCGGTGCTCTTCCGCTCGCCATAGGCGATCGATAGCGCATCCGTGTAGCTGATTGAAGCATGTATAGCCAGCAAAGCGATAGCGTTCCCATAAGGCGCGCCCTCGTCGGCAACATCCGACAGTGCCTGCGCGCTGGCAAGGAACACCCGGCCGGCTTCGGCATAGTTCGCAGCCTGAGATCTATCTACTCTTCGCGTCGCTGTTCGCTTTACCATGCTTGAGTTCGAAAGGTATCTCGCCGCTGACCATCCGGCTGTATCGTATCGCGTTTATGAGGAAGTTGTTTTGATCGCGTAATTCAGTTCTCACCCGCTTGAGACTCATGACGACAGGTCGCACGTCTGTCCCAAACTCCCTGTGCCAGATCGGGAGGCATTCGGAAACATGATCGACCATCGGCTCGACGGACTTTTCCGTCTCCATCAGTATGAACACGTCGAGATCACTCCCGGGCTTGTCAGTCCCTTTCGCCGCACTTCCGAAAATCCATGCCGCGACTATCCCGAAGTTCCTCGTGGTGGGAGAGTTGATGGCGGTCTTTCCGAAAGATGCTAGTCCCTTGCGAATCGCCGCGAATAGCATGGTCGGCCATGTTGATTCCGCGGAGAACAAAGGCACAAGCGCTGCCTCGACCAAAGGGTGATCGCGATTGATCCGGCAGAGGAACTGTCGTCCTGATTCATCTCTGTGAATCAGGCGAAGCTTTGACAGGTCGTCGATGGCCGCCAGCATGGCTGTCCTGCTCATCCCCGTAAGTCGCGCAGCCTCGCGACCGGACACTGTCCGATCCTGCTGGATCAGCAAACGAAGCAGCCGCACCTTACTGGTAGAGCTAAGCGCAGTATCCAGGGGGTCGGTGAGCAGTCCCAGCGCGTCCTCTCGGTTGATGGCCTATAAATATGCCAAATGACCTATATCTAGGTCAAGTGTCACTCTTCGCTGTATTGGCCATTATTGCGATGTTCAGTTCGCCAGCCTGGCCCGTTCGGTATCGATATTATGAGAACTGTTATCCTGGAATAGCGCGTCGCGCTAATTTCGGATGACACCGCCTGATAAAAACGCAGCCAGCAAGGCGCTCACGGTGACTGCCGGAACGCACCAAGTTCAATCCGGGTTGTGACCGGCAACGAGTCGCCGCATGAAACAATGACAAGCTATGACACGGAGCTGTGCCAAGCTGTGACACCAAGCTCAGACACCGAGGGTGCGCGCCCGAGGCGAGGACCGTGACCCAGTTCGCCTTCCTCCAGCGCGAATGGCCGACTGTATTCGACTCCGCCACCAAGGCGGAAGCCGCAGTCCACGCCGATCCGCGCACGGCCTGCTTCTACTCCCGTCGCGCGCTCGAGCTGGCAGTGGCCTGGGTCTACAAGCACGACCCCGCGCTTAAGCTCCCCTACCAGGACAACCTCTCGGCGCTGATCCACGACCCGACCTTCAAACAGGCAGCGGGCGAAGCTGTATTCAGCAAAGCGCGCGTGATCAACTCGCTCGGTAATCGCGCAGTGCACAGCCACCGTGCAATCCCAACGGACGACGCGCTGGTTGCCGTGCGCGAACTCTTCCATGTGGCATACTGGCTCGGCCGAACCTATGGCCGCGTGGCGCGTCCGGCGCCCGGCCTGGTGTTCGACGCGAACGCGCTGCCCCGAGCGACTGCGGCGCCCAGGCAAACCGCGGAGCAGTTGCTTCAACTCGAAACCGCCCTGCGCGAGCGCGACGAGAAGCTCGCTGCGCTACTGGCTGACAAGTCCACGCTCGATGAAGAGCTGACGCGCCTGCGCGCGGAGGTAGCCGCCGCTCGCAAGTCGGCCACCGCGCAGCCCGATGCGCACGACTATTCCGAAGCCGAGACCCGCGACTACTTCATCGACCTGTTGCTGAAGGAAGCAGGTTGGCCGCTCGATCAACCGCGGGACCGGGAGTTTGAAATCGCCGGCATGCCCAATAACAAGGGCAAGGGCTTCGTGGATTACGTGCTATGGGGTGACGACGGCAAACCGCTGGGTTTGGTCGAAGCCAAGCGTACGCGTCGCGATGCGCGCGCGGGGCAGCAGCAGGCCAAACTCTACGCAGACTGCCTGGAGAAACAGTTCGGCCAGCGCCCGCTGATCTTCTACTCCAACGGTTACGACCACTGGTTGTGGGACGACGCCAACTACCCGCCACGCGCGGTGCAGGGTTTCTACAAAAAAGCCGAGCTGGAGCTTGTCATCCAGCGGCGCACGAGTCGCAAGCCGCTCGCGGGTGCCGATATCAATCCAACGATCGTCGAGCGCTTCTATCAGACGCGCGGCATTCGCCGCATCGCCGAGTCGTTCGAGCAGGATCACGACCGCAAGGCACTGCTGGTGATGGCCACCGGCGCGGGCAAGACGCGCACGGTGATCGCGCTCGCCGATCTGCTCATGCGCTGCAACTGGGCCAAGCGGGTGCTGTTCCTCGCTGATCGAGTAGCACTGGTGAATCAGGCGGTGAATGCATTCAAGCGGCACCTGCCCGATGCATCACCCGTGAACCTGGTCACGGAAAAGGACGGCGAGGGGCGCGTCTTCATCTCGACTTATCCGACGATGATGGGGAGGATCGATGAGACGCGCGAAGGACAGCGTCGCTTCGGCGTCGGTCACTTCGATCTCATCATCATCGACGAAGCACATCGTTCGGTGTTCCAGAAATACCGCGCGATCTTCGACTACTTCGATTCGCTGCTGGTCGGGCTTACGGCAACACCAAAGGACGAAGTGGATCGCAATACCTACGGGCTGTTCGATCTCGAAGATGGCGTACCTACAGATGCGTACTCGCTCGGGGAAGCAGTGGGCGATGGTTTTCTCGTTCCGCCAAGAGCTGTTTCGGTGCCGCTCAAGTTCCAGCGTGAAGGAATCATGTACGACGAGCTGTCGGAGGACGACAAGGACCAGTGGGACGCGCTGGAATGGGATGAAGACGGCGACGTGCCGGATCGTGTTGAGGCCCAGGCGGTCAACAAGTGGCTCTTCAACAAGGACACCGTGGACAAGGTGCTCGCGCACCTCATGACACGCGGTCTGACGGTCGCGGGTGGCGACCGTCTCGGCAAGACTATCCTGTTCGCAAAGAACCAGGCCCACGCCGACTTCATTGCCGACCGTTTCAATGTGAACTACCCGCACTACAAAGGCGAGTTCGCGCGCGTCATCACGTTCAAGACCGAGTATGCACAAAGCCTGATCGACAATTTCTCGAACAGGGAGAAATCGCCGCACATCGCGTTGTCGGTGGACATGCTCGACACGGGCATCGATGTGCCGGAGGTCGTGAACCTCGTGTTCTTCAAGCTGGTTCGGTCGAAGACCAAGTTCTGGCAGATGCTCGGCCGTGGAACACGGCTCTCCCCGCACCTGTTTGGCCCCGGGCAGCACAAGCAGTTTTTCTACCTGTTCGATTACTGCCAGAACCTCGAGTATTTCGGCCAGAATCCTGACACCACCGACGGGTCAGTTGGCGCATCACTTGGCAAGCGTCTGTTCACGACTCGCCTCGAGCTTATCGGCGAGCTGGACAAGACCCCCGATGGTGAAGCGTCGCGAATTCTCGTGAAGGAACCGCCGGCCACCTACGGGGATCCTCGCAGCGGTGCACAGGTGCGGCGGTCTGTTAGCGAGCGACTTCACAACGAAGTGGCAGCGATGAACCTCGATAACTTTGTGATTCGCCCGCAGCGCCGGGTGGTTGAAAAATACGCCAGGCCGGAGGCGTGGACGGTGCTTTCCGCCGAGTCGTTGTCGGAGCTTGCGCAGGAAGTCGCGGGACTACCGTCGGAGCGTGAAGCAGAGGCCGAAGAGGCGAAGCGCTTCGATCTATTAATACTCTACCTGCAACTGGCACGCCTTCGCGCCGAGCCGAGGTTCGAGCGGTTGCGCGATAAGGTCATTGCGATTGCAGAACTGCTGGAAGAAAGACCCGCAATTCCCATGGTCCGGGACCAAATGGCGCTGATTCAGGAGGTGCAGACCGACGAGTGGTGGGAGGATGTCACGGTCCCGATGCTTGAGATCGTTCGCCGGCGGATGCGCGATCTCGTGAAGTTCATCGACAAGCAGAAGCGCAAGCCGATCTACACCGATTTCGCGGATGAGATGGGTGGCGAGACTGACGTGGTACTTCCTGGATTCGGGGAAGGCACGGACTACGCGAAGTTCAGGGCGAAGGCGCAGGCGTTTCTGCGTGCGCATCAGGATCACGTCGCGATTCACAAGCTGCGGTCGAACAAGGCACTCACGGTGTCGGATCTCGACGAGCTCGAGCGGATGCTTGTCGAGAGCGGAATTGGCGCGGCTGACGAGATTGGTCGCGCGAAGAGCGAATCGCAGGGCCTTGGCTTGTTCGTGCGGTCGCTTGTTGGGATGGATCGCGAGGCGGCGAAGAGTGCGCTGGGCGGATTTCTGAACGGTAAGACCTGGAGTGCGAGCCAGATCGAGTTCGTGAATCTGATCGTAAACCACCTCACCGAGCATGGCGTGATGGAGGCCGCGCGGCTCTACGAGTCGCCGTTCACCGACCTGACGCCGCACGGGCCGGACGGGCTGTTCAGCACTGCTCAGATTGATGCGTTACTGGCGGCACTTGCGGCTGTGAGGGCGACAGCGGTCGCGGCGTAGGTCGGGCACCTCGACCGGACTATTCGACCCTTTCGGTGAGGCCCTTACTCCCGCCGATCACACCAGAAGACACGATTACGCATCTGTGTCTGGGCCCTGCCAGAACATCCTCGTCGCCACCCCTCAGAGGGTGACAGAATTTAGAGAAACAGGGTGACATCTTATAGAGAACTCACAATAGGTAACACTTTCGGGCAACGCCGCGGATATTGAGAAGCTGCGGATTGGCCTCGAAGTCATTGTCGCTTACAAAGCGGGCATCGCTGTTTTCGGGAGTGTGAAATGAGGCGCACGAAAAGACAGGTCGAGAAGAATCTCAAGCTTGCTCACCTTCCTGATGATGCATTTATGCATCTATTAACTGAGGTGGGCGATAGCGATATCGTCGGTGGACCGCCGCTGGAGGGCGCTCGAGTTTACAGTCCGGAAGAAATCAGCCAGGCAGTCGTCGACGGCAGTGTTGGCAACCTTCTGGCTGAGGCACGAAACGAAGCGGGGCGCTCGTTGGCGGATCTTGGACACAGAGGTGGTGTGTCGCGAGCGGAGGACATTTCTACTGAACGTTGACATCGAGCACCCGGCGGCTGGCTTCCCCGGAAACCCCGCCGCAAATTGACCAGCCTCATCACCTGGCCATGCCCACCTTGTCACAAGCAACTCCCGACAGACTCGCAAGCCTCCTCGCCGACCGCTACCGGATCGAAAGCGAGCTCGGGCGCGGCGGCATGGCCACGGTCTACCTGGCGAAGGACCTCAAGCACCGGCGTGATGTCGCAATAAAGGTCCTCAAACCCGATGTCGCTGCCGCGATCGCCCACGACCGCTTCCTGCTCGAGATCGAGATCGCGGCACAACTGAACCACCCGCACATCGTCGCGCTGTTCGACTCGGGTGTCGAGGGCGACACGCTCTTCTACGTGATGCCATACATCAAAGGCGAGTCACTCCGGGCGCACCTCAACCGGCTGAAAACCCTTCCGCTCGACGAAGCGCTGCGTCTAACGCGCGAGATCGCCAGCGCGCTCGCGCACGCTCACCGGCACGGAATCGTCCACCGCGACATAAAGCCGGAGAACATCCTGCTCGCCGACGGCATCGCCGTCGTCGCCGATTTCGGAATCGCCAGAGCAATGACAGCGGCAGTAGAGCCCGAGGCTGCCGGCTTCACTAAATCGGGACTCGTCGTCGGCACCCCGCACTACATGAGCCCGGAGCAGGCGACGGGAGACACGGTAGATGGTCGCTCGGACATCTATTCCCTGGCTTGCGTCCTCTTCGAGATGCTCGCCGGCAGGCCACCTTTCCCCGGAACACAGGGTATAGCAGTCCTCGCGGCGCACGTCGCAACGCCGGCTCCCGCCATCACGGACCTCACTCCGTCGGTCCCGGGAGCGGTTTCAGACACTATCGCGAGAGCGCTCTCGAAAAACCCGGACGATCGTCAGGCAACAGCAGTGCGATTCGCCGAAGCATTGTCGGCGGCAGCGACGGCACGTTATTCGACTATGCCCGAGTCGCTGGCCATGGTCGGCCGGCCGCCGAACAACATCCCTCACCAGCGGACACGTTTCATCGGTCGGGAGAAGGAAATTCGGGAGTGCGCCGACATGCTGCGCGAGACGCGCATGCTCACCCTGACGGGCATCGGTGGCTCAGGTAAAACCCGGCTCGGCCTCGCAATCGCGCAAAGCCTGCTTCCCGACTTTCCCGACGGTGTCTGGGTAGTCGATCTCGCCCCGTTGAGCGAAGCTGTGCTTCTACCCGCGACGATCGCATCGATGCTCCGGCTGCCCGAAACTCCGGGCAAGGAGTCTCTCGATGTCGTCCGCGAGCATCTGGCAGGAAGAAAAACACTCCTCGTCCTCGACAACTGTGAGCATCTGATCGATGCGTGCGCTGACGTCGCGGACACGCTTCTCGCCTCGTCCGCATCGGTGGCTATCCTTGCGACAAGTCGCGAAGGGCTCGGAATAAGTGGCGAGCGGATTGTGGCGGTGAAGCCGCTTGCGCTCCCGCCGCGCGGGAAGACGATCGATGCGGCACAGCTGTCGAACGTTGAATCCGTCAGGCTCTTCACGGACCGCGCAGTAATGGCCTCCCCAGGATTCTCGTTAACGGAAGCAAACGCGGAAGCGATCGCGGAGATCTGCAGGCGGCTGGATGGAATTCCTCTGGCGATCGAGCTTGCTGCCGCGCGCACTAGAGTGCTCAGCGCCGAACAGATCAGGGCGCGTCTCGACGACAGGTTCCGGCTCCTCTCCGGCTCAAGCCGCGGCGTAATGCCGCGGCACCAGACGCTTACCGCGACAATCCGGTGGAGTTACGAGCAGCTCCCCGAAGACGAGCGGCGCCTTTTCAGGTTCTTCTCGATCTTCGCCGGGGGCTGGACTCTCTCGGCGGGGATGGGCATGTGCGAACCGGGCGCCGACGAGTTTGCGGTACTCGAGACGGTCGGACGACTTGTCGACAAGTCACTCGTGATCGTCCAGCCTGAGGAAGGGTCCGACGAAACCCGCTACGGGATGCTCGAGACGGTGAGCCAATATGGGCGCGAGCGTCTCATCGATGCCGGCGAGCTGGAGAATGCGCGCGCACGGCATCTCGCAGTTTTCACCGCGCTCGCTGAGGCGGCGTATGCTGAGCGGAATACGCGAGAGAGTTTCTGGGCTCCGAAACTCGAGGCGGATCATGACAACCTGCGGAACGCGCTTGATTCCGCACGGGATGGCGGGCCCGAAACACACCTCAGGCTGGCCGGGGCTCTCGGATGGTTCTGGTGGGCACGCTCTCATCTGGGCGAAGGCCGTGAGCACATGACGGCGGCGCTGGCTGAGCCGGGTCCTCCATCGCGCTCGCGCGCCCGCGCACTATGGGGAATGGCATTGATGGTTGGATGGCAGGGAGACGGAGCCGGCTCGCTGAGATTCATGCGCGAGGCGGTCGAGATGTGGAGCTCGGCCGGCGATCCCGGGGAAGTTTCGCTCGCGCTCGAAGGGATTGGCTGGGCGCAATTCCTGGCGAACGATTACGATGCAGCCGAAGTCACTCTCATTGAATGCCTGCGCACTCAGGAGGAGCAGAAGGATCCGGCCATGATCGTCCGCGCAAAGGTAGCGCTCGCGCAGGTGAAGGTCGCCCTGTCGAAGGTTGGCGAAGCCCGTCGCCTTTCCAAGGAAATTCTGGCTTTCGCCAGCGCGCACAGCGACCAGAGGAGCGAACATTTCGGATGGCATTTCCTCGCGGACTGCGCGCTCATCGAGGGTGATTGCGCGAAGAGCCTCGGCTTGTATGGGAAAAGCCTCGTGCTCGCACAAGCACTCGGCGACAGGCTGGAGATGAGTTTCGATGTTCAGGGAGTCGGGATGTCGTTGGCCGGGCTTGGTTACAATCCTGATTCTCTGCCTCTCGTTGCTGCGGCGAAATCCGAATGGCAGCGAATCGGCGTCGAGGTGCAGGGAACTTTCTGGAATGTTCTTCTCGACCGTTATATCGGAAACCCCTCGCTCGACGAGGGCAATGTCCAACCTGCCTCGGCAGAGGGAGCCAGCCTGGGGTTCGAGGAGGCAGTCGCCGCGGCAGTGCGGCTGAGCTCCGGGGGAGCGCGACCGACGGCTTGATTCCCTGCCTCATGACGTATATACCAGCGGGTGATTTCCGCTCGTCGACAACGACAACCCCGCTCACGACCGCGTCGCTGAGGTGCTTCGCAATTCTGTCCGGAAGAAGAGACGCATAGTCACCACGAATCCGTGAGCCGGACAAGCTGCACACCCCGCCCCTATTGGGAATTACTCTCTTAACCAAGAGGACACGTCTACTGAACGCACCAGAGGACATTTCTACTGAACGTTGACATCTGGCAACGATGACGTTGCGCCACGTACATTGAAGAGCATACTCACGCAGGCGCATCGAGTGCTCACGGGAGGACGACTTATGAGCCGATATCTAGTAATCATCGAGGAATCAGCAACGGGGTACTCCGCATTTCTTCCTGATCTTCCCGGCTGCATTGCAACCGGATTTACTCGCGAAGAGGTAGAGAAGACGATGCGCGAAGGCGTTGCATTTCACCTTGAAGGATTGCGCGAATCAGGCGAGCCGGTGCCTCCACCGCGATCAAGCGCGACTTACGTGGACGTCGCGGCGTAACCCGGGGCCCCCAGATTCCTGACGCTTGGGGCTAGATTTGGGTATGATCGCGTCCGTGCCCTCCCGCTCCGATGTGCAGGCCCGCCTGACGAGCGCCCAAGCCGAGATTCTCGGGTTGGGGGTGCAGCGCCTGGCGCTATTCGGGTCGGTTAGACGCGACGCGGCGCGCCTCGACAGCGACGTCGACCTGTTGGTGGAATTCGTCCCCGGTCAGAAGTCCTACGACCACCTCATTGCGCTCGGCGACCTCCTCGAGCGCGTGCTTGGCCATCGCGTCGAGCTGGTGACCCCGGAGTCGTTGTCCCCCTTCCTGAAGCCGCACATCCTCGCGGAAGCCATGGATGTCGTACGAGCCGCGTGAGTTCCTGCGGCACATTCTTGCTGAGGCAGACTATCTCGTCGGCGTGAGCGCCGGGTTGTCACGCGCGCAGTTGGAGGAGGACCCCACGGTCCAACGCGCCGTCGTGCGAAGTATCGAGATCATCGGCGAGGCCACCAAGCGGGTGCCGGCGGACATTCGCGAAGCGAATCCGGATGTGCAGTGGCGCTCCATGGCGCGGATGCGGGATCGCCTCGTCCACAACTACTTCGGGGTCGACCTCGACATCGTCTGGGATGTGTTACAAACCAAGATTCCGGCGCTCCGAGATCAAGTACGGCGGATTCTGGACGCGAGCTAACGATGGCTGCCACTCGGGCGTTAGGCTGACAGACCACCAACCGTTAACACGCCGGTCTCAATGGACCTCCCGCCGATCACACCAGAAGACGCGATTACGCATCTGCGTCTGGGCCCCGGGCGTGAACAACCTGGGAGCATGGGGCGGTCGGTGGGCGTTTTTGGAGTACCGATGGCTGATCGACGGTCGATTGATATCGAAAAGACGCCGATACTATGCATGTCTCTCACAATATGTATAGATTTTTTGATTTTCTATACATATCATTATGGATATGCATAGACCTTTGACCAAGACACGGGTGCCAACTCAACCGCTCCATCACCTGAAGCCGGAGCGCTTCGAAACAGTCGGCGTGCTCAAGGCGCTGGCGGGAGCTAACCGGCAGCTCGCTGAGCTGAAAGGGGTCTCCGCGTCGATCCCCAACCAGAACATCCTCGTAGCCACCCTCGGCATGCAGGAGGCAAAAGACTCCTCGGCCATCGAGAACATTGTCACTACTCATGACGAGCTTTTCCGGGATGCTCTCATGCCCGAAAGCGGTGCGAGCCCGGCGGTGAAGGAAGTCCTCCGCTACCGTCAGGCGCTGGTAGTTAGTTTCGAAGAAGTGCGAAAAACAGGCGTGCTCAGCAACAACCACATCCTCCGCATCCAGGCAGCACTGGAAATGAACGAGGCTGGTTTCCGAAAAGTGCCAGGAACCACACTCAAGAACGAACGCGGCGCAGTGGTCTACACTCCGCCTCTGCCGGACCGCATCCTGCCCATGATGTCCGACCTCGAACGATTCATGAATGAGGAGCGGCTAGCCGTCGATCCGTTGATCCGAATGGCGCTCATTCACCACCAGTTCGAGACCATCCACCCTTTCTACGACGGGAATGGTCGCACAGGGCGAATCATCAACGTGCTCTACCTGGTGAAGGAAGGCCTGCTCGATGTGCCGGTTCTCTACATGAGCCGGTACATCATCCGCACGAAGGATGAATACTACCGGCTCCTTCAATCTGTGCGGGAACACGATGCGTGGGAGGAGTGGGTGACTTACATGCTCACTGCAGTGGCGGAGTCTGCACGCGATGGCATCAGGACCGTGGCAGACATCAAGAGCCTGCTTCTCGACTACAAGCATCGAATCCGTCAGGAGCTACCGAAGATCTACAGCCAGGATTTGATCAACAACATCTTCTCGCATCCATACACGAAGATCCAGTTTGTTGAAGATGACCTCGGCGTCTCGCGACTGACGGCGACGAAGTATCTCGACAAGCTCTCCGCCGCAGGATTCCTCGTGAAGGAGAAAGCGGGGCGTTCGAGCTTCTACCTCAACATGGCGCTCTACGACATTCTCACTGCTCCCGGCATGCAGGGGCCGGTGCGATGAGATTGCAATACGAATCGGATGATATGCCGCGAACTGGAATAATGACGCACCAGTTTACGTCACATGAAACATTGGGCGGTGGTGCAGCTACGCTGGGAAGCGTCAGAAGGCAGTCATGTGCGTGACCTTCAGCGCCAGCACGCGCTCGTTGCGCACCCAGCTCCTGGTGTCCTGCCGCTCGGTGTACACCAGGTAGACATCGCTCAGCGGACGATAGCGGAAGTTGATGCGCGCGTTCGTCACGAAGGCCCGCGTCTGGCTGTTGTACTGCGTGTACGCGCTGCCGAACAGGCTCGTGGACCATGCGTATCGTACACGCAGGCTGGCCAAGTCAGCAGTGAACGCGCCCGCACCGCGCGTCACGTCGTTGCGCTGAGCCGAGCCTTCGAGGCTGAGGTTGTATAGCACCCGCCAGACGAGGCTCGTCGTCGCCGCGCGCCGCGTGCCGTCGTAAAAGCCGCCCGCCGTCGCGCTGAGGGTGGCGGACAGCGGCCGACCGTCGCCCGTGCTGTAGTGCGCCGTCGCGTCGCGCCACGCATAGCTCCCGGCCGTGATCACCTGTCCCGGATAGATGGTGAACGGGGCGTCGAGCCGGTCGAACTCATCCGACAGCTCCACCCCTACCTGACCCTCCGGGCGAAAGGAGAGGTTCAGGCCGGCCTGGAGCGAGCGCGATTGCATCTCGTTCGACAGGTCGGTGATGTAGTCTGCCTGCACATACGGATTCACCTCCTGCGTGAGCGGCAGCGTGGGGCGTGCGTGCACGCCGGTGGTGGCGAAGAACTGCTGCATGCCACGTCGCCGCACGAAGCCGAGACCGGGATCGAATCGGTCGGACACGCGCTTCCACATCGCCGAGCTGTTCCACAGCCGGCCGCGATAGCCCAGCGATGTGCGAGCCGCGTAGCCGTCCGCGCTGTCACCCTGCGCATCGCTGGCGGCGACGTACGAGTTGATCACCATGTTCGGGATGGGGCGCAGGTTGGCATCGGCGCCGTAACTGCGATTGTAGCTCCCGTTACCGGATCGGCTCGAGACGAGGACGCCAACGTCGGAATTGCCGAACACGTTGCGGCGCGCACGGCCCACGGCGAACTGCTCGCCGGGAATCGTGTCGAGCGAGCGGGTCTGCATGCCCAGCAGTCCCACGTTCCACTCGCCGGCCCGACCCGACAAGCGTCCTCCTCCAACAATGGGGACGGGACGGCCGTCGGGCGTGATGCCGATGCGCCGCGAGTTGAAGAGGGTGAAGTCGCGGAGCGTGGCGCCCGTGCGAAAGTTGCGCTCCTCCACGTCGCCGAAAGTGAACGCGCCGGCGTTCTCGATGAAGAAGTCGCGCCGTTCGGGGAAGAAACGGGAGAAGCGAGTGAGATTCACCTGCTCCTGGTCGACCTCCACCTGGGAGAAATCGGTGTTGTACGTGAGATCGAGAGTCAGTGCCGGTGTCACACCATACTTGAGATCTCCGCCCACGTCGGACTTCGTGCCGTACGCGCCGGGCAGCACCTGTGCTCCCTGCGCATTCGACGCCACGATGTACGGCTTGATCTGGAGATTGCGCCCCTGCCGCAGCCCCTGAAGGCCGGTGAGGGTACCCGCCTTCGACATGCGATGCACGCGATACTGTCGCTCCAGGGGCGACCAGTACGAGGACTCGTTCACCCGCCGCACGCGTCTCAGGAAGTTGAGTCCCCAGTCCTGCACATCGCGCGTGCCGTCGAAGCGCAGGGTGCGCAGGGGGATCGCCATTTCCACGGTCCACGCCGAATCGCCAGAGGGCATGCGTACGTTCGCCGTACGCACGTCGATCACACCTTCCCATGCCTCAACGATCGTCCGCGAATCGTCGTAGGTCTGCTCATCGCGAACTGCGCCCTTCGGGTTGACGATGAAGAGGAAGGAATTCCGCCGGTCCCCGTATGTGTCGAGTGCGACGGCGAATACGTCGCTGTTCGACGACGCGAAGTCGCGCTGAATCCCCGCCGTGATGGCGCGGCCCGGCGTGGGGTCGTAGTTGATCGAGCTCACGTACAGATGGTCGGCATCGTACAGCACGCGAACGACCGTGCGGTAGAGCGCCTTTGCGCCCGTAGTGGGCAGCTGCTGCACGAAGTCGGTCGCCGAATCGGCGCGCAGCCATTCCAGCTCGTCGGGCCGACCGTCGATCACGGGAGGGAGGGACGTGCGCACCGCGTGCATCGTCGGCCTCGGTGCACGCTCCGGATCGATGGGGTAGTCGCGCACCGGCGACGCCACAACTTCATCGCCCTGCTGGGCGCCGGCTGCCACCGGAAGGGTGGCTGCGCCCAGTAAGAGCATCGTGAGCAGCGCGGGGAGGGTCAGTGTGGTGGGCGTAGGCAAGGCGATCAGCGTGCGGCGGGGGACGACGGGGGAAGGGCGAAACCTAGACGGCTCCTCGCGCTTTTCACATGCGTGGGCGATTTTGGGAACCGCCCGTGATTCTCCTGCCGCCCATCGAGCTCCCATGACCCGTTCTCGTATCCTGATCGCCGCGAGCCTCCTGTCAATCGTCGCGCTCCCTGCACCGGCGCAGTCCACCAGCGCTGGGACGGTTGTCATCCGCACGGCCACGCTGATCGACGGCACGGGCGCCGTTCGTCGCAACATGGATGTGGTCGTGCGCGACGGCCGCATCGAGGCGGTGCGCGCCCGCGCCGGACGCGCCGACATCGACCTCGGCAGCCGAGTGCTGGCGCCGGGACTGATCGACACACATGTGCATCTGGGCTGGTACGTGACGGCGAAAGGCAAGCTGCATCAGGCCAATGACGGAGACGACGAACGCACCGCGATCCTGAACGCTGCCGGCAACGCGCAGCGGATGCTGCAGGCGGGCTTCACCACGGTGCAGAGCGTCGGAGGGCCGGAGGACGCACCGGTACGCGACGCCGTTGCACGCGGGGTGCTCGCGGGCCCCCGGATCGTCACCTCGCTCGGTTCGCTCAGTGAGCGCGCCGGTCCGCCCGACTCCGTGCGCATGATCGTGCGGCGATTCAAGGAGCAGGGCGCCGACGTGATCAAGATCTTCGCGTCGAAGAGTATCCGCGATGGCGGCGGACAGACGATGACCCAGGAGCAGCTCGACGCGGCGTGCGGCGAGGCGAAGGCGCTGGGCCTTCGTTCCATCGTCCACGCCCATGCCGCTTCGGCCGCGAAGGCGGCGGTGCGCGCAGGATGCACACAAGTGGTCCACGGCGTGCTCGTCGACGACGAAGCGCTTCGCATGATGGCGGCGGCAGGCACCTGGTTCGAGCCGCAATGCGAGCTGGTGAACCGCAACTACCTCGATCACAAGGAACGCTTCCGCGGCATCGGCAACTACAACGACGCGGGGTTCGCGGCGATGGAGAACGCGCTCGTGTTGCGAAAGGCGCTCGTGAAGCGCTACCGCGCGACGCCCGGGCTCAAGGTGGTGTATGGCACCGATGCCGTGGCCGGCGCGCACGGACAGAACGGGCGTGACCTCGTCTGCCGCGTCCGCGACA